>CAKTNU010000167.1 GCA_934589325.1 uncultured Oscillospiraceae bacterium
GCATCATCCTCGGCATGGGCGTTCCCACCACCGCGAACTACTGCATCATGGCCTCCACCTGCGCGCCCATACTCATCACCATCGGCGTCCCGAAGATTGCGGCGCACTTCTTCGTGTTCTACTTCGGCATCGTCGCCGACATCACTCCCCCCGTCGCGCTGGCGGCCTACGCGGGCGCGGCCATCGCCAAGGGCAACCCGATGAAGACCGGTGTCAACGCCACAAAGCTTGCGATCGGCGCGTTCATCGTTCCGTACATCTTCTGCATGAACCCCGCGATGCTGCTCATTGACGTGTCCGCGCTGTCGATAATCCAGATCGTCATCTCCTCGTTCCTCGGCATCTTCGGCGTCGCGGCCGCGATAAACGGCCATCTCCTGCGCAGGATGCACCCCATCACGCGCATAGCGGCAGGCGCAGGCGGGCTTCTGATGATGGATCCCACGCTTATTACCGATATCATCGGTCTGGCGCTGCTGGGCGGCGTGTTCGCGTGGCAGTATTTCAGCAGGAAGAAATCCGTCGCCGCGGTATAAAAAAGCATAAAAAAAGCTGTTTCCGAATCGGAAACAGCTTTTTCGTTTTATGGCTCTCTGATGATGGAGAGATAACGCGCGGCAAACAAATCACTTGTCCCGCTTCATCGCCGCGAGGGCGTAGTTCGTGTACTCCGGGTCGTTCGTCACGTCCTTGATAAGCTTGATGCAGTCGGGGAAATGTATCTCCTCCCCGTCGTGGCTCAGTTCGATTTCAAGCACCGCGCGGTCATCCCAGAACGGGTAGACGTCGATATCGAAATACTGATTTTCATTTATGAGATAGTAGCGCTGCTTCTCCAGCGGGCGGAGCGCGGGATTGGCCTGCTTCAGCAGCTCGGTGTATTCGTCCTCGGTCAGGCGCTTCTCGGTCTCGACGATCTCTCCGTCGGTATGGCGCCGCTCGGTTTTATAATAGATATAATGCCCGTCCAGCCCGCGGCGGCGGATATCGGTGACACCGTCGCCCGTTCCGCAGAGATAGGTCTGCACGATATCGACCCGCTTGCAGGCGGGCATCGCCTCAAGCTGTGCGATGTCCGGATGCTCGACAAGGAACTTCAGGCGACTGCGCTTCGGCCCTTGCTCGCCCAGAAACGCGGCGATCTCGTCTATCAGACGCAGAAGCTTGTTTTCATAATCGGTCGAGTTATCTATGATGCGCAGATACGGGTGCCCCGCCCATGCGGAGATCAGCCCGTCGTCCAGCCGCGCCGCCTCCTCGGCAGATTCCGTGCGCGCGCGGTTGTTGTCAAGCGTGTAGTATTTCTCCGCGCCGATCGCCGCCGTCACCATGTGGAACACCGCGTCATAGCTGTCGCGCATGTCTATCTCGTTCATTCCGAGGATGCTCAGCACCTGCTCGTACTCTTCCGGGGACATATAGGGCTTGTTGTCAAGCGTACCGCGGTCGCAGACAATGAGCACCTTGTCCGTGTTCATTCCGCGCGCCACATCCTCATACACCTGCTCCTTGGCAAGCTGGAGCCGGTACTGCGCGAGCTGATAATCGAGGTTGCAGCCGCAGGCGTCATAGGTCACGCCGCCGCATATAAGCTCCGTGCAGGTCTCCGGAATAAACAGCACCGTGTAGCCCTTCATGGAAAACGCGTTCTGTATCCAGCTCTGCGCCGTGGTTTTTCCCGCGCATGGGCCGCCGGTTATCACAATTTTTGTTATCTCCATCTTTCCTCCGATGCCGTGACAGTGTATATTCCTTAATGTCTCAAATTTGATTATACCTAAATCCTTGGCCTTTTACAAGCATAGGAGAATTTTTAACACAGTTCCCCACACCATGGACGCTGCCGCGCTCCGACAAATTGTACGAATTTCAGATTTATTCCGCCATGACTTCTCTTTATTTGTTTAAATTGCAATATTGACTTTCGGAATTCACAAGACTACAATAGCACCATCAATTTTGAGAGTACAGCGAAAGGATATGCACCATGTTTCATTTTTCCAATGTAAAAGTGAATACCTGCTGCAATTCCTCCGTGCCCTGCACAGAGGCTGATTCCTGCTGCTCTCGTTCTCAGGAAAACACCGTTCTCGCTCTTATCATGGACGCCATTATTATGGCGTCCATTTTTGTCGTCATAATATCCATAATTATGGGTCTGCGCCTTACCGCGCTGGTCATACTTAGCGTAATTATTATTTCCATTATTATTTTCACGCCAATCCCACTTGGTATGAAGCGTAACCGCTGTTGATTTATTTTTGATACAACGAAGCGGCTTCGCCAAGTGGCGGAGCCGCTTTTTTGTATATATATTCCACGTTTTAAGGAGAATGCAAAATGAAAAAGAGATTTGTATGTATGTTCCTCGCGCTCGCAATGCTGTTCGCGCTGGCCGCCTGCGGCAATAGCAGCACCCCCGCAGCTTCCGATAACAGCTCCGCCTCCGACGGCAGCTCCGACACCATAAAGCTCGGCGGCATCGGCGCCCTGACCGGCGGCTATGCAAACTATGGTCTGTCCGTTCAGCACGGCGCACAGCTCGCAGTTGACGAGATCAACGCCGCCGGCGGCGTGAACGGCAAGCAGCTTGAACTGAACTTCCAGGACTCTCAGGGCGATCCCGAAAGCGCCGTCAGCGCTTACGGCAAGCTGATGGACTGGGGCATGGACGTTTCTCTGGGCTGCGTTATGTCCGGTGAGACCGCGTCCGTCGTCGCAGCCGCCAAGGAGGACGACGTCATGCTGCTCACTCCCTCCGGCTCCTCTGACAGCTGCCTCAGCGGCAACGACAAGGCCTTCCGCATCTGCTTCTACGACTCCTATCAGGGCACCGCAGCCGCCAACTACCTGAGCGAGAAGAATCTGGCCAAGGGAGTCGGCGTCCTGTACCAGAGCGACAGCGACTACTCCACCGGCCTGTACAACTCCTTCGTTGCCGAGTGCGCTGATCTCGGCATCGACATCGTCGAGACCCAAACCTTCACCGCCTCCACCAGCACCGACTTCTCCACTCAGGTCAACGCACTTGTCGATTCCGGCGTCAAGGTCGTGTTCATCCCGTTCTACGCTGAAGAGGCTTCCACCTTCCTGACTCAGGCCAAGGGCAAGTTCGCCGATGACGTTTACTTCTTCGGCGCCGACGGTCTTGACGGCATCCTCGGCAAGGTCGAGCAGGATGTCACCATCGCAAACAACGTCCTCATGCTGACCCCCTTCGCCGCTGACTCCACCGATGAGCATGTTCAGTCCTTTGTCAAGGCATACGAGGCTGCATACGGCGCAACTCCCGACCAGTTTGCAGCTGATGCATACGACGCGGTCTACGTTATCAAGGCAGCCGTTGAGAAGGCCGGCAGCACCTCCGGCGCGGCTCTTGCAGCGGTCATGCCCGAGCTCGAGGTTTCCGGCGTTACCGGCACCATGACTTGGAACGCCGACGGCAACACCACCAAGAACGCAAGCGCCATCCTGTACTTCGACGGCGTAGGCAGCGTTTTCGCCTGATCCTCTTATAAACGGCATTTATTAAATAGCTTTCGTACATTTTCCTCTATAAATTTCTCCCCACCGGCGCGGCCGGAAATCCAAGCCCCAAAGTCCTCCGGATATTTTTATCCGGAGGCTGGGTGCTGTAAAGGAAACACGGATATGACACATTTCATTCAAACTCTGATAAGCGGCCTGAGTCTGGGCAGCATATACGCGCTCATCGCTCTGGGCTACACAATGGTGTACGGCATCGCAAAGATGCTGAACTTCGCGCACGGCGACATTATCATGATCGGTGCATACGCCGGTATCGTGACCGTCAATCAACTCGGCCTGCCGCCGGTCGCCGCGATAATTATTTCCGTCGTTATCTGCGCGGGGCTTGGTATGCTGATAGAATTTCTCGCATACAAGCCGCTGCGTCAGGCTCCGCCGCTGAGCGTACTGATAACCGCGATCGGCGTCAGCTACCTGCTGCAGAACCTCGCCCTTCTTATCTTCGGCTCCCAGCAGAAGGCATATCCCAGCCT
>CAKTNU010000168.1 GCA_934589325.1 uncultured Oscillospiraceae bacterium
AGATTTTCCTCCGTTTTTTCGAGCTTGCGCTCCGCCTCCTCCTTGCGGTAGCGGAAGCGGGATATGCCCGCCGCCTCTTCAAAAACCTCGCGCCGGTCGGTACTCTTTGTTGAGACTATCTCGGCGATTCGCCCCTGACCGATTATTGAGTATCCGTCCCGGCCAAGTCCGGTGTCCATAAGGAGGTTGTTTATATCCTTGAGTCTGACCGACTCGCGGTTGATGTAGTATTCGCTGTCGCCGCTGCGGTAATAGCGGCGGGTCAGCATTATCTCGCTGCTGTCATAATCGAAGATATGCGCGGAGTTGTCGATAATGAGCGATACCTGCGCAAAGCCCAGCGGACTGCGCTTCTCCGTACCGCCGAATATGACGTCCTCCATCTTGGCACCGCGCAGAGCCTTTGTCCTCTGTTCGCCCATGACCCAGAGTATGGCATCCGATATATTCGACTTGCCGGAGCCGTTCGGCCCGACGATGGCGGTTATATCCTTTTCAAATGTCAGCCGCGTTTTATCGGCAAAGGATTTGAACCCTTGTATCTCCAGTGCTTTTAAGTACAAATGAATGACCTCTGATTTTCAGACTTAAGCAAACTTAACCGAATTATTATACTATATCTCTGCAGTTTTTTCAATGGAAACTATGGAAATTTCATCGTTTTCCGCATCAACGCCGCGTATTTTCAGCTCCGCGAGGCCAAATTCGGCACAAAGCCGGGATACATTCCCTCTATGCTGGCCGACAGCCTGCGAGATGCGGCTCTTATTCACACCGAGCGTTACACGGCTCCCAGCTTGGACGCCGACGAGCGCGGCACGCATTTTATCAAGCATCAGGCGGCTTTTCACAAGCTCGCCCAGAGCCGGGTGATACGCTCCGCCGGCCGCCGCACCGCCCGACAGCTCGTCCGTCGGATTCAAGCCGAGGCGGATGACCGGTATGTCTGCCGCGTTGAACAGCGGCACGATAGCCGCACAGTACTCGACCGCATCGGCCACGGTATGCTCCTTGTACTCCCCTGCCTGCCACAAGTCAAAAAGTGCTGTATCGCGCACGATGACCGTCGGATATATGCGCACGCCGTCAGGCTGCAGGGCGATTATTTTCTTCGCGGTGTCCACCGTGCGCTCCACGCTGTCGCCCGGAAGCCCGGTCATCATCTGGAGTATAAGGCGGAAGCCCGCGGCCTTTATCTGCTTTGACGCGTCGGCAACATCCTTCGCCGTATGTCCGCGTCCGGAGAGCAGAAGCACCTCCTCGCACATCGACTGTGCGCCCAGCTCTATCGTCTCAACGCCATACTTTTTCAGCCTTGCCAGCACCGCGCCGTCTATTGCGTCCGGCCTTGTAGAAAGACGTATCGCGTCTATCTCGCCGCGGTCAAGATATTCCTTCGCCGCGCCCAGAAGCGCCTCCTGCTGGCATACCGGGATGGCCGTGAAGCTGCCCCCATAAAACGCCAGTTGCCGCTTCGCCCCTACGCGGGGCAAGGCGGCTGCCGACTCTATCGCATTTTTTACGGTCTCGACTCCGGCCGGTTCCTGTGCGCCGGAGATGCGGCGCTGATTGCAGAACACGCAGTCGTTCGGACAGCCGAGATGCGGCACAAAGACCGGGATTATGCTCTCTCTTGCGCTCACTCTCTCAGCGCCTCCAGCGCTTTTCCGGCTGCCTGCTGCTCGGCCTCCTTCTTTGTCCTGCCGCTGCCCTCGCCGACGGGGAGCCCGTTGACGCAGACTCGGAAGGTGAAGGTCTTGCAGTGGTCAGGTCCGCTCTCGCCGATCAGCTCATAGCTGATATGCTGGTCGCTGCGGCGCTGTACGAACTCCTGCAGCTCGGTCTTATAGTCGGCCGAGCGATGATTATCACTTATCTCGGCATCCTTGAGAACACGGGTCATTATAAATCTCCGCGCCTCGTCCATGCCGCTGTCGATATACATCGCGGCGATTATCGCCTCGACCATATCGGCCAGTATCGACGGTCTCTGGCGGCCTCCGGTATGCTCCTCGCCGCGGCCAAGACGCATATATTTGCCAAGTCCCAGCTCAAGCGCGACCTTATGCAGGCTGCTCTCGCAGACGAGCTCCGCACGCAGACGCGTCATGCGTCCTTCGGGGAGCACCGGTTCATGGTGATACAGAAAATCCGCCGTGACGATGCCCAGTATCGAGTCGCCCAGAAACTCAAGCCGCTCATAGCTCTGGCAGGCAGGGTCATGGCGCTCGTTCGCATATGAGCTGTGGGTCAGCGCCGTTTCGAGCAGATGCCTGTTCTTGAATTTATAGCCGATTTTTTCTTCCAGATCGTTCATTATGCCTTTGCCTCTGTTTTGAGCTTCATGTACTCGATATTTGCCTCTATGTCGGAAATTATGCCAGATTCGGCAAAGCTCTGCGCCTGACGTATCGCGGAGAAAATGCATGCCGCGTTGGACGAGCCGTGCGCTTTAATGACAGGCTTACTGATGCCTATCATCGCCGTGCCGCCGACCTCGTTGACATCCATTGATTTTTTCATGACGCCTAGATCCTTTTTCAGCACCGCCGCTGCCAGCTTATTCGCGGTATTTTTATAAAACACGCCCTTAAGCTGCTTCATCATAAATTTAATGACGCCCTCAGTGCTCTTGAGGAGAACATTGCCGGTAAAGCCGTCAGTCACCACAACGTCCGCGGCACCGGCAAAAACTCCCGTGCCCTCGACATTGCCGACGAAGTTTATCCTGCCCTCCTCGTGCGCCTCCTTCAGAAGCGCAAAGGTCTGGTGCTGCAGCTCTCCGCCCTTGGTATCCTCGGTCCCGACGTTCAGCAGGCCGACACGCGGATTCTCGCAGCCCATGATCTTTTTTGCATAAAAGCTGCCCATATATGCAAACTGCAGCAGATATTCCGCCGTGCACTCAACATTCGCTCCGCAGTCTATGAGCATAACGCCGTGCTCTCCGCTGGGGAGAACGGGCGCCATCGCAGCGCGGCGGATGCCGCGGATGCGCTTGACGGTAAGCGTCGCGCCGGTGAGGAGCGCACCGGTGCTGCCGGCGGAAACGACCGCATCGCCCTTGCTGTCCTTGAGCATCGTGAGCGCGACCGCCATGGACGAATCCTTCTTGCGGCGGGTCGCAGTGCTGGGGTCGTCCTCCATGGTTATTATCTCAGAGGCGTTTACTACCTCCACCTCGTTCTCGGAGCAGCCCTCGTTTTTCAGGCAGGCTCTGACCTTATCCTCTATGCCCACAAGGGTAATGTCCACGCCAAGCTCGCGCTTTGCTCTTACGGCGCCCTTGACTATTTCTTCCGGCGCATTGTCGCCGCCCATCGCGTCAACGATTATCCTCACAGTGGAAGACCTCCTTTGTCATAAGCCCGTCGATAACGCCGAGCGAACGCTCGGATATCGCGGCGTTTTTGTTTCTCTTGCCCTTGACCTTACGACCGAGGGGACTTATTATACCGAAGTTTATGTTCATCGGCTGGAAATCGCCGACGCTGCCGCCGGAGATATACAGCCCAAGTGCGCCTATCGCGGTCTCCTGCGGGAAATCGACGGGCGGCAGGCTGAGGACCCTTGCGGCCGTCTCTATGCCGACAAGCATACCTGATGCGGCAGACTCAACATAGCCCTCGACGCCGGTCATCTGCCCGGCAAAGCTGATACGCGGCTCGCTCTTGAGACGGTAATACTGGTCAAGGAGCTTGGGGCTGTTGAGGTAAGTATTGCGGTGCATGACGCCGTAGCGGACGAACTCCGCATTCTTCAGCGCCGGTATCATTGAAAACACGCGTTTCTGCTCGCCCCATGTGAGGTGCGTCTGGAAGCCGACCATGTTGTATATCGTACCGTCGGCATTGTCCTGCCGGAGCTGGACGACCGCGTAATTTTCACGGCCGGTGCGCGGATCTATGAGGCCCACCGGCTTCAGCGGGCCGTAGCGCAGAGTGTCCACCCCGCGGCGCGCCATGACCTCCACCGGCATACAGCCCTCAAACACGCCCGCG
>CAKTNU010000169.1 GCA_934589325.1 uncultured Oscillospiraceae bacterium
CCGCGGTATACCGCAGTATCGGCGTCTATCTGGCGCACACGCTGGCCTATTACCGCGCGCTCTACGGCTGCGGGAGCGTACTGCTGCTCGGGCGCGTGATGTCCGGCAAGGGCGGCGAGCTGATAATCTCCGCCTGCGAGGACGTGCTGCACTCCGAATACCCGGAGCTTGACGGGAAAATGCAGCTCGCGCTGCCGGACGAATACTTCCGCAGAGTCGGTCAGTCCGCCGTGGCGGCTTCCCTGCCTGAAATAAAGTGAGGGTATATTTCTTATTTTGATCTAAAAGTAATAAAAATCTCCTGTGCTGCAAAAAATAAGCCGCACAGGAGATTTTTATTGATTTATGGAGCTGATTCAATGACAAACGAAGAATACAAGAAATACGCCGACCGGCACGCCCCGCGCTCGCCGCTGCTGAAGGATATGCTTTTCGCATTTCTGATAGGCGGCTTCATCTGCTGCCTCGGCCAGCTGGCGGGCGACCTGTACCGGAACGTCTGCGGGCTGGACAAGGAGGCCGCCGCAAGCGCAACGTCGATCACGCTCGTGTTCCTCGGCGCGCTGCTCACGGGACTCGGCGTATACGACGACATCGCCAAGCTCGCCGGAGCCGGTACACTCGTGCCGATAACGGGCTTCGCAAACTCCGTCGTCGCCCCGGCGCTCGAATTCAAGACCGAGGGCTTCATCGCGGGCACCGCGGCCAAAATGTTCATCATCGCGGGGCCGGTCATCGTCTACGGCATATCCTCAAGCGTCATATACGGGTTGCTCCTCGTGCTGTTCAGCGGCTGAATTATCTCAGCACCTTGCCCAGCACGCGCAGGGGCAGTTCGGGCGAGATGACGATGTCCGCATACGCTGGGTTCAGCGAGTGCAGCGCCATGGAATCCTTCAGCGCCACGAGCTGCTTGAGATAGGCGCTGCCGTCATACAGGAAGATGCCGATGTCGCCGGTCATCAGGCTGCGCTGCTGGCGCACCCAGACGGTCTGCCCGTCGTGAAACTCCGGCTCCATACTGTCTCCCGCGACGCGGACGCCGAAGTTCGACCCCTCCGGAACCTCCTGCCCGACCTCTACCATCTCATAATCCTCGCCGTCGAGGAACTGCCCGGTGCCTGCCGACACGGCCAGCGAATACAGCGGCAGAGTCCGCAGACGCACGGGCTGCGGCTGCTTCGCCGGGCGCGGCTCCTCATACGAATAGCGCCGGCTCTCGCGCAGAAGCTGAATATACTCCAGCGCGCGGCCGCGCCCCTCGCGGTTCAGCCCATGCAGCAGCTCGCCCCCGGCGCCGGAAAACGTCCCGCGGATATCCTCTATCCCCAGTACGTCGCATATTGCGAGAAACTGCCGCGCATTCGGCAGCGTGGCGCCCTTCTCCCATTTGGACACGGCCTGATTCGTCACGCCGAAGCCCAGCTTATCCAGCGCGCCGGCAAGCTCCGCCTGATTCATCCCTTTTTCGCGGCGGCGCTCCGCAATGAGCGCGCCTATATCCGTATACATGCTGTCCTCTTTCCGCCGCCCGTCCGGCCTTTTTTAATTATTATATCCTATTGATTTATAAATTTCAAGCCTTTTATCTGATTCAGATAAAAGGCTTGAAACGATTTAATCACACTATACCCGCCTGAAGCTTTTTGAACCAACCGCCGCGGTAATAATATATAAGCAGGAGTATGCTGCAAAGCACCCAGCCCGCCGGGTAACCCAGCACTATCGCGTCGATGCCGCCGCCGAGCTTATACACCGCGAAGAGGTACACCTGACGGAACACGACGAAGGAGCCGAGCATGATGAACATTGTGGAGCGCGTATCGCCCGCGCCGCGAAGCGCGCCGGAATAGACCTGATTTATTGCAAACATCAAGTAGAACGGCGCAACGATGCGGATAAACAGCCCGCCGAACTGCACGACCTCCGTCTCTTTATTGAACAGCGTCACGATCTGCGGGGCGAAGATGTACAGCGGCACCAGCACGATGGCCATGATGATAAGCCCGATCACAAGGCCGGACTTTGCTCCGGATCTCGCGCGCTCATAATTGCCCGCGCCGAGGTTCTGCCCGACAAAGGTCGTTATTGCGACGGACAGGCTCATCATCGGCAGCAGCGCGAAGGAGTCAACCTTGCTGCACGCCGTCCACCCGGCCATGCAGGAGCTTTCAAAGCGGTTGATATACGACTGGACAAACATATTCGAGAACGCGGTTATTGCAAGCTGGAGCGCGGATGGGATGCCGATGGCGCATATCTTGCTCATGATGCTGGGCGTTATGCGCAGGTCGCGGCAGTCTATGCGGTAATCGGCCTTGCAGCGGATGAGCAGCAGCATCACCAGCACCGCCGACAGCACCTGCGCTATCACCGTCGCAATCGCCGCCCCGGCAATGCCCATGCTGAAATACTTGACAAAGACGACGTCGAGCACTGTATTGGTCAGCGCCGAGAATATGAGAAAATACAGCGGTCTCGTGGAATCGCCCACGGCGCGGAGGATACCCGCCCCGATATAATACATAATGACGCCGGAGATGCCCCAGAAATATATGCGCAGGTACTCCGTCGCGTCCGCCATGACGTCTTCGGGCGTGCTCATCAGCTCCAGCATCATCGGCGTGAGCCACACGCCGAGCGCCGTCAGCACCACGCACATCATGAGCGACATCGCTATCGTCGTCTGCACGGTCTTATGAAGTTTCTCCTTGTCGTGCGCACCGTAAAACTGCGAGATAACGACGCCCGCGCCCGCCGCCAGCCCGCCGAACAGGCCGAACAGCGCATTGATGACCGGCCCCGTGCAGCCAACGGCGGCCAAAGCCTGCTTGCTGACATAGTTGCCGACGACAATGGAGTCCACCGTATTGTACAGCTGCTGAAAGACATTGCCTATCATCAGCGGCAGGGCAAAATAAATAAGCAGCCGGGGGATGCTGCCTTCAGTCATATCCGTGTCCCTGCGTTTCAAAACCGAAGCCACGCTTGAACCTCCAATATTTCATAAATCCAATATAGTATAGATTTGCGCAAATCATATGTCAAGCCGCAAAAGGGCGTATTTCGTGATAATCTACAAATTATCAAGGTGTGATTAGTGCATATAGACGAAAAAGGCATGGTTCAAACACCATGCCTTTTGGTCAGCTCTCAGCCTTGGCCTGAGCGATGCAGTTGATTATGTACGGCTCGACCTCTTTGACGTCCATGTCCAGCGCGACGGCAAGCTCTCCGTGCAGGATATCCTTCGCGCGCTTCATCGTCGCTTCCGCGCGGCTGCTCTTGGTCTTCTTGTCCGTCATGCGGCAGCGCAGTCCCTTCACGATGGACACCAGCGCTTCACAGCTGTGCAGCTTGAAGAGCTGCTTATAGAACGCATCGACATGGTTGAAGCGCGTATCGTTGCAGATGGCAGGCTCTATGCCCGGAATGGCGGCGATGAGCGCCTCCGCCTCGTCGCGCGACATCACGGGGCGCATATATGCCCCGGAATCCACCGGTGCGAAATAGGTTCCGCTGCCGATAAACGGGCGAAGGTGATAATATAGCTTGCTTCCTGCCGCGGCTCCGGCCAGCGGCGCGATACATTCAACCGTACAAACTCCGTTCTCTCCGTAAATTATTTTTTCTCCGACCGAAAACATCAAAACTATCTCCCATCTTATTACTCATATCTATATATTACAACATTTCGCGCGGAATTTCCAATAGAAAATTAAGAAAAATTAAAATTTTTCGGCCGCTTCTTAACGCACACTTTATGAGAATGTGCAGCGCCGCAAATTTGCGCATTGAGTTCTTGCGGCGGCTTTGCTATAATAAGCTAAAATCATCCCGGATCTGCCGGGGAGGGAGAGAGAGAATGAACTACACATGGTACGAAATGGGCTGGATAGTGCTTATTTATTCGTTTCTCGGCTGGTGCGCCGAGGTTGCGTTCGCCGCGGTGCGTCACGGGCGCTTCGTGAACCGTGGATTTCTGAAC
>CAKTNU010000170.1 GCA_934589325.1 uncultured Oscillospiraceae bacterium
GTGCCTGCTCTGCGTCGCGCTGCTCCATGCGCTTGACGATGCTGTCAAATATATCGCGCTTATCGGCATAGTGCCTGTAGAGTGCGCCCTTTGTAATGCCGAGCTCCCCGGCAATGGAGCTGACGGATACGGCCTCAAAGCCGTCCCGCGCAAACAGCTGCAGCGCGGCGGTCAGAATTTTCTCTTTGGTGTCGGCCATATGATCCTCCGTAATATGATGTGAACGTTCGTTTACTGCATTATAGTGAACGAACGTTTACTTGTCAAGAGAAAAATCGGCCTTGCTATATGTTTCGCGGAAATTGTATAATACAGCGGGGTGAGAAGATGCACTATGTAAACGCGAAAAGCATATTATCGGCAAATAACGGCATGAATCTGTACCGCGGATGTCAGCACGGCTGTATCTATTGCGATTCACGCAGCAGCTGCTACCGCATGGAGCATGAGTTTGAGGATATCGAGGTCAAGGCAAACGCAGCGGAGCTGCTTGAGGATGCTCTGCGGCGCAAGCGGAGCCGGTGCATGCTGGCTACAGGCTCGATGACGGACCCGTATATCCCGCTTGAGGAGGAACTGCGCATGACCCGGCGGGCGCTGGAGCTTGCGTACAGATACGGCTTCGGCTTCACTCTCATAACCAAGTCTGCACGTGTACTGCGGGATATAGACCTGCTTGCGGCGATAAACGAGCGGACGAAGTGCGTTGTGCAGATGACGCTGACGACATATGACGATGCGCTGTGCCGCCAGATAGAGCCGAACGTCAGCACGACGGCAGAGCGTGTCGCGGCGCTTAAGGCGCTGAGAGATGCCGGCGTGCCGACCGTTGTGTGGCTCAGCCCGATACTGCCGTTTATAAACGATACTGAGGAGAACATACGCGGTATCCTCGACTGCTGCGCTGCCGCCGGAGTGCGCGGCGTGATATGCTTCGGCATGGGGCTGACTCTGCGCGACGGGAACCGCGAATATTTCTACCGCCAGCTCGACAGACGCTTCCCGGGCCTGCGCGAGACGTATGAAGAGGTCTACGGACTGCGCGGCACCGCCGCAAGTCTGCACGAAAAGCCCCTGATGCGTATCTTCCACGAAACCTGCGAGCGCAGCGGCATAATGCACGACAATGATGAGGTCTTTGCGTATCTGAGAGCATTTGAGGACAAGGAGAATTATAACTACAGCCTGTTCTGATAGTGCGTGAAGGGCGTATCGCCCTTTGATTTACGAAACTTATATATTCGTGAGCGGTGCAAAGTAAACAAAATCAGATAACAATATTCTGCCGAATGACCAAAGTTGAGAAACCGGTAAACATGACGCTTGACTTTTAAAATTTGGTATGCTATTTTCAAAATGCAAGGTATGTAAACCGGTACACAAAGATATGCGTGAGGTACATATGGGAAGAACAAATCCGGCGCAGGAAAAGAAAATAACAATAGACGATGTGGCGCGGCTCAGCGGAGTTTCGAAGACAACGATTTCGAGGTACCTCAACGGCAAGTACGATGCATTTTCCGATGAGACACAGCGCCGAATAAAGGAAGTCATAACCGAGCTTGACTATCACCCCAACAGATCCGCTCAGCGGCTGAAGGCATCAAAGACCCGGCTTATAGGCTGCGTTATTGCCGATATAAGCAGCCCGTTTTCCGCTCAGCTTCTCAAGGGGGTGACCGCCGTATGCGAGGCGCGGGGATATCAGGTGCTGTTTGCCGACAGCGATGAGGACCCGGAGAAGGAAGCGCGGATAATCCAGGGACTTATCGAGAACCGAGTGGACGGCCTTGTTGTAAACACTACCGGAGGTAATGACGAGCTGCTTTTTTCGACATCGGACAAGGGTACCCCAGTGGTACTGGCGGACCGGCGCATAAACGGAACTCGTCAGCTTGACACCGTCGAGCACGCGAACAGGGAAGTGGCGTATAAATGCATGCGGCTGCTTTCGGATTTCGGCTATGAGCGGGTGGCATTTTTTACGCACGGCAACAGGAACATAGCGCCGCGTGTTCTGCGGTATGATGGTTATCTCGAAGGCATCAGGGACTTCTTTCCGGAGGCTGAACCGATAAAGTATGAGTTTGACAGAAACCGCGAAGAGGACTGCATCAGATGCATACGTGAGTTCAGAAACAGCTTCCCGACCGAGCGTATCGCCATTCTGACCGTCAACGGTATCGCGTCGCAGAAGGTGCTGCTTGCTATGTCAAAGACGGAATATGAGCTGGGTTATGATTACGGACTGTGCTCGTTCGACGATTGGGAATGGCTGAAGCTCGCTCCGCCGGGGATAACGAGCGTACTGCTTCCGTCATATGAGATAGGCACGAAGTCGGCAGAGATATTGCTGGACAATATCAGCCGCGGTGAAAGCCAAGGCAGGGAGCCGGCAAATATAATGCTGCCGGGCATAATCAATGTCCGCGGTTCGACAACGAAAATAAAAAATTATTAAGACCCAGTAAGAGGTCTTAATTTATACGTGATTACGAAACCGGTTTGCGAAAACGGTGAATTATTGAAAAGATAGAGCAACTTGGCAAAACATGAAAATTTTAGGAAATAAATTTGGCGAATATTAATAAAAATATCTGGAAGGATCGTCGAATGAAAGTATATGAAGAGATAAAAAAATCCGGAATAATACCGGTGGTCGTTCTGGACGATGATGAGCGGGCGATCGACACGGCGAGGACACTTATCGGGAGCGGAATAAGCGTCATGGAGATAACCTTCCGCACCGAAGCTGCGGCTGCCGCGATAAGAAAAGCAGCCGAAGGATGCCCTGAGATGACTGTCGGCGCGGGTACGGTACTCACGCTTGAACAGTGCAAGCTGGCTGTGGAATGTGGAGCGAGATTCATTGTCTGCCCCGGCTTCTCGCGGGATATTGTCCTGTGGTGCATGGAAAACGGCATCACGGTGATACCGGGCTGTGCTACGCCGACGGACATAATGGCGGCGAATGAGCTTGGACTTAAGGTGCTCAAATTCTTTCCGGCCAATATATACGGCGGCCTTGAGGCAATAAAGGCGCTCGGCGGACCGTTCAAAAACATAAAATTCGTCCCGACCGGCGGAGTAAATAACGACAACATAGGCGAATATGCGAGATGCAGTCAGGTGTTCGCCGTAGGCGGCAGCTGGATATGCCCGAGAAAGGATATTGCGGAGGGCAATTTCGATAAGATCGGGCGCATGTGCGAGGAAGCAAGAAAGAGATACATAGGCTTTTCTGTGGCGCATGTGGGTATAAACTGCGGCGGCACGGAGACAAATGACAGCATCTGCAGTGAGCTGGAGACGATATTCGGCTTTGGGAAAAAATGCGGTAATTCGTCAAATTTCGTCTCCGACAGTATCGAGGTCATGAAGACAAACTACAAGGGAGAAAACGGGCATATCGCAATATATACCAACCGTCTCGACTGTGCTGCGGCGGAGCTTGAGCGGCGCGGATATGAGCTTGATATGAGTACGGCGAAGGTCAAAAACGGCTGTGTGAACACGGTCTATCTCAAAAACGAGATCGGCGGCTTTGCGTTCCACCTGCTTCAGAGATAGGAGAAAAAATGAAGGTCATTACATTCGGCGAGGTAATGCTCCGCCTAAAATCCCCAGGGCACGAGAGATTTTTCCAGAGTCCCGAGTTCGAGGCCAGCTTCGGCGGCGGCGAAGCGAATGTCGCGGTATCGCTTGCAAACTTCGGTGTGGATGCTTCGTTCCTGACGGCGTTGCCTGACAACGCGGTCGCCGTAGAGTGCGTGAAGGAGCTGCGCGGATTCGGCGTCAATACCGACAAGATAGTCACACGCGACGGACGTATGGGCATCTATTATCTGGAGAGCGGCGCAAATCAGCGGCCCAGCAAGGTCATATATGACAGAAGCGGCTCGTCGATAGCGCTCGCTACGACCGAGGATATCGACTTCGGCACAGCCTTTGCAGACGAGGATTGGCTGCATATAACAGGTATAACCC
>CAKTNU010000171.1 GCA_934589325.1 uncultured Oscillospiraceae bacterium
AGTCCGTGCCTCCCAGACCGCGGATCTGCTTGGCCTTCAGGTATTCGTCAAAATCCTTCTGACAGGTGATCTTTTTATCCTCTTGAATATCCGCATCGCACTGGATGATATGCAGGTTGATCTTCGTGAAAAAACTTTCCGTGGATTTGAGAATGTTGTAAGTCTTCTGAACAAATTTCTGTACCAGCTCGCCGGCAGTGGAACCGGATGTGTCAATCGCAATCACGAATTCTTTGATTGCCTTGACCTCTTTATATTCCAGCGGCTCCACAAGGGGCATCTTCTCATAGAGTTTCAGACCGTAGGTGTAGAAGATGTAATCGAACTCATCGTCATTGATGCGCATCTGCTCGCCCATGACGGCGGACTTTTTGAGGAATGCGGTGTAATCGTACTTCTCACGGTTTACCGCCGCCAGATTCTGGGCCATGGCGCCGGGGAGGAAGCCCCGTTGCTTGCCAAAGATCTCCATATCTACCTGCATCCGCTGGGCAATGGTCTGCCAAACAGAAGACATCGCTGCGCTGATGCCAACCGCATTGCTTCCATTTTCACCGCTGTCTTGCCCCTGCTGTCCAGCGGTCGTCACCCCAAACCGCAGTTCGATTTCCTCGACCGTCATGTACCAAATCTCGTGGTTGTCCGCATAGAACAGGCCGCGGATCTCTGCAACCTTGGCAGGATCGGGAACTGTCTGCCGAAGATAGGAGTAAATTTTTTCCGCAGTTACATGCTTTAGATCATGCTTGACGGCTGCGATATACTGCGCCTGCTGTCGCTCCCGGGCGGTGGTCACCGCCTTGAGCCCCAGTTCTGTGATGACATGCTCCACGGCGATATCGCAGGCTAAGTCCCAATAGGTGCGGTTGAGTGTAGGATCCATATACATATGCCGGAACACGCAGTGTATCACCATGTGCAGATAGTCCCGCACAGGAATCTCTTTGGCTGTTTTGTAGCATTGCAGAATGTGTTTCGGATTGTAGAGAATGTGCTTGCCGTCGGTCAGCAGGGTGTCTGTTTCGATAGGCAGCAGCTCAAACTGACTCAGTGCCTCATCCAGAAACCGCAGATTGACCAGCAGGGTATTGCGGGAGAGGATTAGCACATCCTTTGCCAGCTTATTCAGTTTTTCCTGCTTTTCTGTCATATCTGCGGTTCCTTTCGCTTATTTTGCGGCTTCCGTCAATGCCTCCCAGACCTTCACCATGGCGTAGGTGTCCAGTTTGCAGTATTCCAACAAGTTCTTACGGGTCTCTGCCGCGTCTTCGGGAGACATATCTTTGATCTTGGGGAAGACGGTCATGGCCTCGCTGCCATTGTGGACACCCTCCAGATTGTGGTAATCCAGCGCGGGGTCATCAGGAAACAGGGCGGGTAACACGCTCTTGATGGAGAAGCTACCGCCCATGGCGCGGTTGTAATAGTATCCGGACTGGAATGGGACCAGCAGATCACGGACGTTATCCTGGATGTTCAGAAGGTGCTCTGCAAGATCAGTGAACTGTGCGGAAAGTTCCTTCAGCCGTCCGCATTCAAAGCCCTTGTTATAGGCGGTCACGCACACATTCATTGGAACGTTCCGGCACAGACTTTCAGCGATGGCTCTGCGGGGATCGATGCCGGATTCTGCCAAAAATTCTTTATGCTTCAACTCGCCACCCGGCGCTTCGATGTAGTGGAGGGAATACTGGAACGGGATCTGCTGATAGGGTTTTGTCCCCACATAAGGAGGGAGTGCGGACTGTGTTGTTTCAAAGTCCAGAAAATAGATGGGATAGGACAGGGTATTCAGGAAATCACGAATACCGCCCTTGTCAATATGATTTCCGCAATCATTCAGCTGGAACCGAATCTGCCTCAGCTGCTTTTCATTCAGTTTGGGGGCGGCAAGCATATCCGAAAAGGACACCATGCCCTTGCGGTAATATTCAAATTTCTTCTTCCCGGACATTCTGTAAAGATCAAAGACAGAGGGTGTAGGAAGATGGCGGGAGCAGTATGCCCAATAAGCGCAGTCATAGGGATCGGTGCAATGCTCGCCGATATCGCAGGTGGGTTCTTCCCTGGATTCCAGCGTCTCTTCCGCCTGTTTCAGCCGTGCGGGAATCATGGGCGTTTCGGCAGCCACCCAGTCGCACATATCCACGATTTTGAAAAGTTGCGTGATGTCCAGTTCTTCGCTGCGGACATAGTCGGAATCGATGCAAACGAGATAGGTTCCGGTGACCTTCACACCGCAATGCTCCAGCACATACTTCTGATACGCGATGTCCACACCGTAGATCTCCGCTTCGTGAGTGGAACTTTTTACCTCGTATATGGCATAACCGCCGCTTTCTTTGCGGAGGATATCCACGGCGCAGTACAGACCGTCATAACTGAACGAAGCTTCGCAGATATTTTCGACTCCGTCCGCAATGCAGCGCTGCGTCCACTCAATCATAGCAGAAATATCCGGTCTGCCATCCTCCTTCAGTACGGTGACTTCAGTGAACTCACCGAACAGGCCCATGGCAAGGTCGCCTATCTCGTTGCCGGCAGCCATCCGGTCCTCGAGGGAGGTGTCTTCGACTTTCAGTTCCCGGTGATAGGTATCCAGCCACAGCAGCTTGGGGCACTGCCACAGTAGGCAGTATTTGGATTTTGATAAGTACATAGCGGTCTCCTATCTGTTCAGATAATTCTGTAATGCATCCAAATCGGATTGTGTGAATGTTTCGTGGGCAATACCGCAATGTCGGCAGGCAACCTCAAAGTCCTGCCTCGAAACCTCTGTGATCCCACTCGCCAGGATCGCCTCACCAACCTCGCTGATGTGTTCGTCACGGATTCCGTTATAGCCTGCATGATCGATTGCGGCCAGCATCCAGGGTTCAAACATAATATCCCACCTTCCTTTTACAGGGACATTTTACTGTGTTGACTGTCCTAATATAGGACTTATTCGGAAACCTTCACGAAATCCATCATATCTCCGATGTTGCAATCCATGACCTCGGCGATCTTCATCAGGACTTCCATGGAAACAGACTGATTGCGGCGCAGTTTGGTCAGCGTGGCGGGAGAAAGTCCGGCCAATCGGCGCAGTTCCGCCTTGCTCATTTCCCGCTCTGCCAGCATAATCCAGAGTTTTTTGTAGCTGATAGTCATATTAAGTCCTCCTTGCGGCGTTCATTTTGCTGTAAACAGCATAGCACAACTCTCGCCCATACACAATAAAGAAAGGCATTTTTGCGCTCAACTTTTTGCGTTTGTGAACTATCCAATACCTTGACTTTTGATATTGCCTAATATATAATTTGCTTATATCAACTTGTGATACGTTTGAAATTAGACTGCAAATAGACAATAATTATATGAGGAGGTTCGCCTTATGGCTGGTATGCGTTTGAAAGACTACATTGAGCGTTTGACGAAAGAAGAATATGAGGAAGTATTTGGGAACATCGAAAAGGAAGAAAAGAAACTCCGCGCTTTTTTGGGAAAACTTGATGAGCATCTGCTCGACCCGGTTGCAACAATGCTGAATGATACCTTCGATATGCCTGCTGATGACTTCAATGTAACGGACTTTATTGTGGAGCTGTATAAATGCCAGAAGGCAGATTTTCTGTATGAAGACGTCAACGACTGTATCGACAATATCAAAATGTTTTTGAGCGAAGAAGGCGATGCTTTTTGATAGGAAAGGGCCGGAGGAATACTTCTCCGACCCTTTCCTATTGCTCAAATTTACAACTTTTGCTATACTAAAATGGAAGAATTCACCCGTGGAGGTGCCTTATGAAGCTAATTCACCTGTCCGACCTGCACATTGGCAAGCGGGTTAATGAAGTTTCCATGATCGAAGAGCAGGCATCCGTTCTCTCCCAGATCATCGGAATCATTGACGGCGAGCATCCCGACGCCGTGCTGATCGCCGGCGACGTCTATGACAAGTCCGT
>CAKTNU010000172.1 GCA_934589325.1 uncultured Oscillospiraceae bacterium
GAAGATGTCTGAAAGCTCGTTTTGTACTTGCTTCCGCTCAGCCGCTTATACTCTGCAGGCGAGGGGATGCCGAGTTCATTCAGATGCACGGCAATATTCTGCGGACTCAGCCCTTCGATTTTCCACCGGAATATATCTCTTACAACATTTGCGGCAAACGGATCAACAACCAATTTGCTCTTGTTGTCGCTGTCTTTCACATATCCGTAAGCTACAAATGCTCCGGCATATTCTCCGTTTTGCTTTTTCGCCGTAAGGTTTGTACGGATCTTGGTGGATATATCCCGGATATAAAAATCATAAACGAAGCTATTGATCGTAAAGGCAAGATCATCCGAAGATGTTGCCGAAAGTGAATCATAGCCCTCGTTTATGGTGATAAACCGAACGCCGAGTTTGGGGAAAATCTTTTCTTTGTATTTCCCGACATCAATATAGTCTCTGCCGAAACGGGACTGATCCTTTACGATTACGCAATTGACCTTTCCCGCCTCGATGTCCTTCATCATTCGCTGAAATTCAGCACGGTCAAAGTTGGAACCGCTTTTTCCGTCATCCTTGTACTCGTCATACAGTTCGAGTTCCGGATGCGATTTCATAAAATCATATATCAGCTTTCTCTGGTTGCTGATACTGTTGCTTTCGCTTTTGGCTCCCGAAGAGCACGAAAGGTCGTCATCCTCCTTCGATAAACGAAGATAGATGGCAACCTTGAATGTTTGATCTATAATCTTATTCATAGCGCCACTCCTATCTGTATTATTCGAGTACGAATAAACAGCCGGAGTTATCGCTGATTTTGTCCGTATTTGATTATAGCACAGACAACCGAGAAAATCCAGCTGTTACACTTAAAATCCGCATAGCAATTATTACCATTACATTGAAGCGATCATGGAAGTGAAGCTGTCGGTAAGGGATTTGTCCTTGTCTGCGTATGATACCCGGACAACGACATCTCCGACCTTAAAGCAATACGGATCCTTGATCTGTTCAACATAAGACCTCACACGCTCTTCCAGCGGCAGGCTTTTATCTATCACGACATCTCTGATATCCACCAGTTCAGATAAGTTCTTTTCAGACTGTTCCATAAATCATTACACCTCCATGTGTTCGTCTTTACAACTTGTATTTTTGCCATAATTTACTTGGTATATTCAAAAACAAAATGCTCATTGCCTCCGCCTGCAGCGAACAGGTCCACAGAAATTTCATCTCCCCGCCTTCATTGTGGCCGGGCCGCGAGTTACGGGAGTACCATTGTACCCGGCCGGATCGTCGCGGTATACGGGAGCCACCCGTATATCAGTGCTCTTGGTTCTGCTCGCCACACAGACGGATAGCCGCTTCCCGGTTCGGGGATGTAGAGGATAAGCTGTTCAATTTTCAAGGTACAGGTAAGCACGGGGGTGCCTTACACAGATAAAAACACATCGCATTTTCGTTTTTGTTGCCTCCTGCAGAAATTTTTTCAAAAAATTCGGCCCCGGTGTGATCCGGGACCGAACATCATCAGAAGCTGAATTTTGAAATGTTAATCGCAATATGCATGAGTATATATTGCTTCAGGTCTTCATCCAACTGACCGTGCAGATAGCTGTTGCTGTCAATCAGCGGCATATACAATTGCAGTATAACCTCAAGATCGCTGTGGTTTCCTGCCACCGCACCTGTTAAGACCTTTTTGAACTCCTCCTTTGTCAATCCGCATCACCGTCCTTCATAAGCTGAGAGCGCAGCTTTTTCAAGGCTATGTTTCGTTGCTTACGCACATGACCGGTAGAGCAATTCAAGCGTTTAGCTGTTTCTTGCTCACTGAGCTCCTCCAAGAAAAGCAACTCCATTATCCTGCGCCGCTTCAAAGGCAGCTCAAGAAATGCCTTTGCTAAGCGCTCTTCCTCGAAATCGTATGGTGTCGACTTTTTCATCCCGCGAATCCATTGCTCCTCGGGGTCATCAATAACCAGTATGGATTCCGGAATCTCGTCATATGACACAATTTGCGGATGGTTTTGCACTTTCCGCAAATAATTCAGCTTTGCATTCCGGATTACGACTTTAAGCCATGCAGTAAATTTCGCTCTTAGCTCATCCCGTTCGGGATATTCCTGTCTGTGGTCCATTTCCATGCCTCCTTTGGGCATGCCACCACAGCAGGGAGAAAACATACCGTTTCACGGCATGTTTTACGGCGATATACGCAACATGCCATGATGGCATGCTGTGAATAAAAAAGTGGTTGGTCGTTACGATGATTATCACAGCGATCAGAACATCGGACTCACCTCCTTCCAAAGGGTATAATAAAAAACGACCATACCACACCTCTGTGTGATACAGTCGCTTCATGCGTGAATATAAAACCGATGCCAACGGCTCGGCTATGTGTATGCTGATATAAAAGCAGCTATGTAGTTTTCTTCTGTTAGGGTCTGCACCTTATCATATGTACCCCCCGCGTTCGCCTTATGTTTTGCTGAACTTTTCGAGTGAATCCAAATAGGTATTGAACCCTTCGCACGCCAGTATCCGTTTTGATACAGGGTATTTCTCGATTCGTTTAGCAATTTCTTTCAGATATATTTCTTCGGGATGAGAAAACTCATGAGCCAATAGCTGATCCGTAGTTGCGTTCAATGCATTTGCAATACGAACCGTCATTTCGAGGCTTGGCTTTACCCGCCCATTTTCAATCTGACCAATGTGGCTTGTGGTGCATCCGCACTTTTCCGCAAGGTCCTCCTGCCTGAATCCCTGCGTGACACGGAGCCGCCGAATATTTTGTCCAAAAGTCTTGTAGTCCACTGTACATATCTCCTTAAACATATTTTAGTGGACTCCGCGGCGAAAGTGAAGAGCGCATAAATTGCATACACGCACCATAAGTGTGATATTCGGATTTTTTCTTAGATTTATCCCACCTTAAAAGCAAATAAGTCTGCTTGTAGTACCAGCAGACTCATTTATGCTTAATTGAACATGTCCAAATTATCGAGCATTTTGGTTATATCCTCTTCCAAAGCCTCGGAAGTTCCACTCATTGAAGTATCCGCTATAGTTTCGGTTGTATGAAGTTCAGATAGCTTTTCCTCCACAATGCTCCGTATCAACCGTTCCATTTGACTGCGGTCGAAGGCAGGAGCAACCTTAACCTCTATTTTACTATAACCAGACTGTAACTCCGGATGAGCATTGATATAATCAGTCAATGCCGAAACAATGATTGTACTTTTTCTGTTGCCCAGCTTTTCCAGCAGCTCGCCGACACGAATCTGATCTTCGCTGTCGGCGCCGAACTGCAGCGTAAATCTGTATTTTCCGTCTTTTCTCACCGCCTATCACACCGTCCTTTATGCAGGACGATGGGACAGCTGCACCCTGCCAAGCATTTCGTACCCAAGCGCATTGGCATTGGGGGACTCAACAAAGTCCGCCTTTGCAACCAACGGAGATGCCTCCAGAAACGGCTTGAGAAGCAGACTTCCGCCGCCAATGAACACTGCCGGATTGGAACGGAGATCAACCTGCAACTCGCGCAGCTGGTTGAGAATGTCCTGGGCATGAAGCTTGGTTGCGCCGCAGATTGTTTGCTTAACATCATCCGGTAAGATCGTATCCTGGCCGGAAAGAACTGCGCTGATATGCTCGTCTTCAATGCGCATATCATGAAGTGCGCCGACTTTGCGGATGATCTCATTGTTCATGGTGATGATACCGGTTTCAAGCGAACGGCAGAACTGCAAATCGGGCTTGCCATTTTTCAGGAGCAGCACATCCGTCGTGTAGCCGCCGATGTCGACAACGAATACCCGAAGCATGTTAACTACCACACTGCTTTTCGGAACAACGGCCGCATATGCCTGCGGGAACACCATGACCTTATCGATCATAATGCTGTACGGCTTAT
>CAKTNU010000173.1 GCA_934589325.1 uncultured Oscillospiraceae bacterium
CTACGCCCGTTACGGCAGTGGCATGGTACTCGATGGTCAGATCCTCAAGTGCGATGGTCTCGGGGACCTTAGTCTCGAGCAGCTCATAGACCGCCTGATATGCAGCGGAATAGTCAACGCTGAGATCCTCGTTGTAGACCAGCTTGAAGCTGGGCTCTTCGGCAAAAGCGAGAGAGGAAGCCTCCTTGCCTGTGCCGACATTTGCGTCAAACTCCAGTGTGCAGCCGAGATATTCGCTGCTGCCTGCATAGCTGATGCGCAGCTTCTGTTCGCCGGAGCTCATTGCGGGATAGGTAACTGACAAACTGCCAACTACCTTCTTTTCGGCTCCCTCGAGCGCGACCCAGTCCTCGCCAACCTTTACGCTGCCGATAACGCCCACCTCAGGGGCTGCATAGTACTCAATGGTGACATCCATATCCGCAGGCTCGGTCACGAGCTGGGACTTGATAAGGGCGCGGACAGCGTCGTAATCAACATTGCCGTCGTCGTCATAGCAGAGCTTGATGCTGTAGTTCTCCGCAAGGCTGATCCTGGATTCGAGCTTGTCGGTCTTATGGAGGGTAACTGCATTGCTGTCGCCCTTGATACGTACCTGATAGTCTCCGTTATCATTATCGGCCAGTGCGGGATGTTTATAGTTCGTAGTAACAAACAGCACTTTTTTGCTGGTATAGAACCCGTCTATATCGCCAAATGCGGTATTTTTCGCAGCACCTGTTGCTGTGTCCTTACCCTCGCACTCATACTCCCATTCGAGAGAGCTGTAGTCCTTATCGGGATCATAGCTGTCGATAAGCGCCGCCGCAAGTATTGCAGCGACCTGCTCCTTGGATGAGCCGGTCGGGATAACTGCGGAGCCGCTGTGCAGAGTGACAGGCTCACCGTCCAGCGTCGCCTGAACGCTGACTGCGGGCTGCTCTTCAGCTATAGGCTCCTCCGCCGGTCCTTCCTCTGCAGCCTCGGCGGTCTGCTCCTCGTCAACGATCTCCGCCGTCTCTTCCTGCGCGGTCTGATCATCATCGGCCGATGCCGCAGTTGCGAACACGGGGCCGACACTGACGAGCTGAAGCGTCATCAGCAGCACAAGCACGCGGGACAGAAAACGAGTCCAATTCTTTTGCATGCCAAAATCTCCTTTCGTTTTTTGAAACTTCTGGTTCTTTTGCCTATTGTTCTTACGTGGGGGAATATACCACAGTGTCTGGAAATTAGCAATATACTTTAAGTTTTTTGTTGATTCTGTCATCAAACCGTCTTAACGTTGTCTTAACGTGAACTCTTTTTGTGGAAAATACGTCTATAGCGCGCTAAATCGGCAGAAAACCGTATCTGTTGGAACGGAAAGTATGCTGCCGATGCAATATATGCCGGACGATCAGGCAGCGCGGCTGCGAGGCCGCCGCTGCATAGCCGTGCGGAAGGCCGCAGAAAAAACTGCCCCGCCTAAAGGCTTCCATAAGTTCAAAGCCTTTAGGCGGGGCAGTTCCGGAGGCAGCACGTTGAACACATGCCTTGCCCAATGTCAGCTCTTATCCTCTCTCGTCATAGTCGTCGAGGAAGTGATGGCGAGTACCGTGCTGCTTATAAGCGATAAGCGTATCTAGGTTCACGTTTTCCACGCTCTTGAAAATGCATTTTTCAACATCCGGATTCGATTTTTTCAGCTCGCGTATAAGCTCCTTCGTCTCCTGCCGCTTGGAATGGTTCTGCCCGTCGTTGCAGGTAGTGCAGGTGTCGGTAAATTTGCAGGCGCACTGGATGAAGTGCAGGCCGTTATGATCCCGCCATGCCTTTATATCGTCCTCCCGGATAAGATACAGCGGGCGGATAAGCTCCATTCCCGGGAAATTAGTGCTGTGCAGCTTCGGCATCATGCTCTGTATCTGCGCTCCGTGCAGCATGCCCATGAGTATTGTCTCAATAACATCGTCATAATGGTGGCCGAGGGCTATCTTATTGCAGCCGAGCTCCTGCGCGAAGCGGTAAAGGTAGCCGCGGCGCATACGGGCGCAGAGATAGCACGGCGATTTTTCGACATTATAGACCGATTCAAAGATATCCGTCTCGAATATAGTGACCGGTATGCCGAGCGCCCGGGCATTATCCTCGATTATGCGGCGGTTATCGGCATTATAGCCGGGATCCATGACAAGGTACTTGACGTCGAAATCGACCTCGCTGTAGCGCTTGAGCTCCTGAAAGAGCTTGGCCATAAGCATCGAGTCCTTGCCGCCGGAGATACAGACCGCGATCCTGTCGCCGGGATTAACGAGCTTATAGGTTTTGAGCGCCTTTATAAAGCGGCTCATCAGCGATACTCGGAACTTCTTGCGCAGGCTCCGCTCGACCTTTTCACGCAGCTCATCGTCACGCCGCTGCTGCATATCGTGGCGGAGCCACGATATATAGCCGTCCTTGAGGCTGTATGCATCATACCCGAGGCCGCGCAGCTCCTCGGCGAGTTCGAGGCTGACGACACCGCGGGCGCAGCATATAACTATCTTCCGGCTCTTGTCCTCCGGCGGCGCGGCGCGCAGCTCCTCGGCCGTTATGCCGACGGAGCCGGGAATGGCGCCGTATGAGCGGTCAAAGCCGCCGCGTATGTCGTATACGGTATAGCTGCCCTCCGGAAGCTGGGCAAGCTCTTCTGCTGTTATTTCCATATATATCTCCCGGCCAAACGGCCATGCTCTCTGCGAAATTCAGTAAATTATAGCACAGGCTCACCGCCGAGGCAAGATTTGACTCGGCGCATGCACTGCAGCGTCACATCTCCGCACCGGAGATGCCGCATTCTCTTACATACTGCTCAAACTTCTCCGTTATATATACCTGCGCCTCAAGGCCGCGGCCCTGCTCTATCAGCGCGGTGATGTGTTCGCTTTGGGCAATGAGCTCGTCAATGCCCCAATACCCCGCGCAGTATGTCCACAGATCCTGCGATATCTCGGTGAACGAGTTCATAAGCAGAATGAATACCTCGTTCCCGCTCAGGCGGCAGATAAGATAATGGAAGCCCTTGGTCATGCGGCCAAGCTCTGCGGCGCTCAGATCCTTGCCGCGCATCGTCCTGAAGGTCGCGATATACTCGCGCATGCGGGCGATGTCTGCCGGCGTATGGTTTTTTGCAAGCCGTATCAGCGCTCCGCCCTCGATGGCGTTGCGCGTCTCTACCAGTGAAATGATGCGCTCACGCGTCAGGTGCCGGCCGCCGGTGCGGAGTATCTCATGCAGGGTGTCATAATTGCCCTTGGCGGCAAAATCGGCAACATAAGTTCCGTGGCGCGGTATTATCTCAATAAATCCCGCCCGTTCAAGCTCCTTTACGGCCAGATGCACAGCCGACTGATTGACCCCGGTCTGCTCCGCAAGCAGCCGCTCGCTCGGCAGCTTCTCGCCCGGGCGAAGCTCACCGAGAAGTATCTTGGATTTTATCTCCTCGTAGAAGCACTCCTTCGCCGAGGGTATGTTTATTTTCTCAAAGCTCATGCTCCCGACTCCCATCTGTGATTATTCACCGTCAATCACAGGGACATTATGCCCGCGTACCGCCGCTTTGTCAAGCCTTTCAGGTGTTTTAAAAATTGACACAAAACCGGCAATGTGATATCATCCAAACTGTGATTATTCACAAAACGGGAGGATTATAATGAAAGATCTAAAGCACCTCATATATTTTGAGAGTCTGCTTGCCGATGCGAACAACGAGCTTGTCAAGCGTGCGGCGGCGGACGGCAGGAAGGCACTGGGCTACACCTGCTATTTTGTCCCCGAAGTCCTGCTGAACCTGCCCGGCTGCTTCTCCGTGCGGCTGCGCGCCCCCGGAACCGGCAGCACCGACATCGGCACTTATTACATGACCAACAAGACCTGTCCCTTCACCCGCA
>CAKTNU010000174.1 GCA_934589325.1 uncultured Oscillospiraceae bacterium
ATACTATGTTGCGCTCTTAGTGATGATTCCTGTAACTGTTCCACTCATCCAGAATACCGGATTGAGCATTCTCTATGCCATGAATAAGCATCGGTTTCGGTCCGCAGTTTATCTCTGCATTGCTTTGCTAAATGTCGGCTTGACCTTCTGGTGGGTAGAAAAGTACGGCATCATAGGTGCTGCTATGGCAACCTGCGTCGCTTATGTGATTGGAAATATTCTAATTATCAACTGGTACTATTATAAGAAGATTGGCATTGATATTCCGCTATTCTGGAAGAACATTCTGCATATGTGCCCTGTCATGTTCGTGATGGGAGCTGCCGGATGGCTTGTGTTAGCTCGCATTCGTATTGATAACTGGTTCGTATTTTTTGCACTTGCTGCGGTCTACACCGTTATCTATTGGGTATTGGCATATTTCTTTATGATGAACGATTATGAGAAGGCTTTCATTAGGGCACCTATATCAAAAATTTGCACACGCTTGAGGGGAAGAAATCATGGCAGATAACCATCGCATCAACAGTATCGACATAGTGCGCCTGTTTGCGGCAATTATGGTGGTCGCGATTCATACGCAGGCGATCACATGGCTTTCAGGTTACAGCAATGGCAATATTCAGATACTGACCCGCGTGGCAGTTCCATTCTTCTTTTGCACAAGCGGTTACTTTCTGCATAAGAACTATATCAATAGCGGGTGTCCTGCTGTAGCAGCTACCTTTTGGAAAACCGTCAAACTATATACCATTCTGTCGTTGGTTTATTTTTCTGTAATTTTTCCATCAAATCCTGCGCTGCTGCACGAATCGAAAAAAAGGATGCTGGTGGATTTCCTGTTCAACGGCAGCTACTATCATCTGTGGTATATGGTGGGTATTATCTACTCCATAGCGATAATCTACCTGATCTGCAAGCTGAAACTGTCGAAAATCTTGCTCCCGCTGGCGATTGTTTGTTATGTCATTGGCCTATTGGGAACATCATACTATGGCATTGGCAGTAGGCTGCCCATCTTAAATGTGCCGTTTGACAGTGGGTGGTTTCTGAGCATTCGACGGATATTCCTCATGGGATTTCCTTTTACCGCTCTCGGATGGGTGATTTCGGAAGGAAAACTGAAGCTGCACATTTTCAAGAATCATCTGCTGTTTGCGACCGCGCTGGTAACACTGCTTTTCATAGCTGAGATCGTTATCGTGACCGTCACTGGGATGTCAAGAACAATCGAAATCACGGTATTCCTTTATCCGCTGCTGTTTCTCCTGTTTCAGATTTGTCTTGCCTATCCGCTTGAAGGGAAAAGCAAGCTTGCTTCGGCTTGCCGTGATACTGCAAACTTTACATATTTCTGGCATCCGCTTGTCATTCTTATGCTGCGGAGAGTTGTTAATGCGAACTTTTTCCTGTTTACGATTACGACAGCAGTATGCCTACTATTGGGCTTTGGCTATCACTACTTGAAGAACCGAAGGAGACTTACCTATGAACGTCGCTCAAAAAACTGATATTTGTATCGGCTGTGGCATGTGTACGGCAATCTGCCCATCCTCTGCAATTCAGATGCAAGCGGATGAACACGGCTTCCTGTATCCAACAGTCGATGCGGCAAAATGTACGGATTGCGGCTTTTGCATCCGAAAATGTCCCATTTCTGCACTGCCGCAAGTTTCTGCGCATACTAATGTTTTGACCGGATATGCCAAGGATGAAACGCTTTTACCCGCTTCTTCCTCCGGCGCGATTTTTCCGGTATTGGCGGCAGAGATCATACGCCGGAGCGGCATCGTGTTTGGTGCAGCGTTTGACGATAATTTCGATGTGATACATACAGCTGCTGAAACGCTTTCGGAGCTTGCCACTCTTTGCAGTTCCAAATATGTTCAAAGCCGCATTCTGACGGACTGCTATTTACAGGTAAAGAAAGCGCTGGCTGATGGGCGCTGGGTCTATTTCAGTGGAGTGCCGTGCCAGATCGCGGCGCTGAAAAACTATCTTGGTCGGGAGTATGAAACGCTGATTACGCAGGACACCGCTTGTCACAGCGTTCCGTCTCCTATTGTATGGAGGGACTATGCGGCATCTCTGCAGAACCAGTATAGCGGGAAACTGACCAGTTTTTCCTTCCGCAACAAGGCAAACGGCTGGGAAGACTATTATATCCGTGCCGAATTTGACAACAGCAAGGAATTCCGGCAACCAGCCGCAGAAAATCCCTATCAACGCGGATTTATCAAAGGACTGTACTCCCGTAACTCGTGTTTTTCGTGCAAATTTAAGGGCATCGAGCGTTGCAGCGATATCACTCTCGCAGATTATTGGGGCGTCAAAGGCATTCAGCCAAAAGCTTATAATCCGCAGGGGACATCTTTGATCCTGCTGCACAGCGATAAGGGACGTGCTCTGCTGGAAAGCTGCAAGAACAAGCTGCAAATCACAACTGCCGCAGACAGTGCTTTTACTTTTAATCCAGCGGTACTTACACCGATTCCAAAACCCGCGCGTTACGACGAGTTTTGGACAGGCTACGGTAAAAAGCCTTTCGATAATCTGGTTTCTGCCTGCTGTGAACCGACAAAGGAAGAACTGGCAAAAGAACGGTGGAACAGAAGCCTGCTGGCACGTGCAATTCACCGTTTGACGCGGTAGTGTAATAATATGTTTCAACGAATCTACGCAATGAACTTATGGTCGGCATGTTCCTTCATGCTGATATTGATACCCATTTGGGCAATTCTCTGCCAACACTTCAAAAAGAAGCGACGGGCTGCAATCAACGCGGTTATCTTCAGCCTTTCAACTGCCGTTATCCTCTACGCCACCATCCTGAGCCGCACATCTGGCAACTATAATCTCATCCTCACGCCCTTCGCCACCTTCATCGCCGCACGGCAGCAGCCGGAGCTCTACCGTGCGATGCTGATGAATGTTTTCCTTTTCTTCCCGCTGGGGCTGATGCTGTCCAACGCGCTGCCGCAGAAGTGGCATCGTTGGAGCAGAATCGCCTTTACGACGCTTATCGGCTGCATTCTCAGTACAGGAATCGAGTATGCTCAGTATCGTTGCGCCCTCGGCATGGCGGAGGTGGACGACGTGATCTGCAACACGCTGGGCGCGTTCATCGGCTCTACATCGCTGCTCATTGCCCACGCTATCGAAAAATCCGAAGAAAGGGTTCGGCACACGAACATGACCCTGACAATCACTGAAACGCACTTCCTTCATATCGCCAAAGCGGCCGTCTCCGGCGGGAATCTGCCCGCCGAAAAGGTGGACTGGCCTGTCATTTTCGTGCTGGCCAATCAACAAAAGCTGCTGCCGCTCCTTTTTGAAACCGTTCGCAAAACGCCTGCTGCCCAGGAAAACGCCGCATTATTTACCGTGACCAAGCAGCAGGTCATCGGGCAGGTGCTGAATCAGGCTGTACGGTCTGCGGAATTTGCCCAGCTTTATTGCAAGCTGCGTTCGGCAGGGCTGCATCCCATTGTGGTAAAAGGTCAACTTTTCAGCGGCCTGTACCCGCTGAAAAATCACCGCATCAGCGCGGACGATGATCTCTACATCCCCGACGCAGAGTTCGGGGCTTGCCACGAGCAGCTTCTCGCAAACGGTCTGACCACCAATACACCTGCCGATGAGCTGCCCACGGCAGATGAGGTATCCTACACAAAAAAAGATAGCCCGCTTTACATCGAGCTGCACCGTCACTTATTCGATTCTGCCGAGGACGCTCACGACGAGCTGAATCACTTCTTTGCCGATATCAACCCCGTTGAAATTGACGGCTTTCTCACCATGCCGCCTCACGAACATCTGCTGTACCTGATTTTGCATGCCTACAAGCACTTTGTGCGAAGC
>CAKTNU010000175.1 GCA_934589325.1 uncultured Oscillospiraceae bacterium
GCCGTTCCATATCCAGCACGGCGAGACCGTATCAAAGGTCATGGGGGAGTTCGCGAAGGAGTACGATCCCGAGAACGTCGATTTCTGGCGCACGGTCGGGATGCTGCATGATATAGATTTTGAGCTGTACCCCGAACAGCACTGCGTTAAGGCTATAGAGCTGCTGCATGAAAATGATGTCGATGAGGACGTCATCCATGCCGTCATAAGCCATGGCTACGGAATATGCATTGATGTAGAGCCTGTAAAGTATATGGAAAAGGTGCTGTTCGCGACTGACGAGCTGACCGGACTTATAGGCGCGGTTGCACTCATGCGCCCGACCGGGCTTGAGGGCATGGAGGTCAAGTCTGTGATGAAGAAGTTCAAGGATAAAAAATTTGCTGCCGGCTGTTCACGTGACGTGATATGCCGCGGCGCGGAGATGCTTGGTATGGAACTGTCGGAGCTTATCGGCAATACCATCGACGCTATGCGCGCATGACGCCGCGTCTGTACATTGCACGGATAGACCAGGCGCTCGAGGCTGATGAGCGGACATTTTCGGCCTACAGGCTCGACCGGCTGCGCAATGCCGCGTCGCCTAAGCGCCGCGCCGAGGGGATAAGCGCAGAGCGCCTTCTGCTGTACGCTCTGCGGGATGTCGACCCGGGGATGGAATTACCGCCCGTGATACGGACGGAGGAGCAGGGGAGACCGGTGCTTGCGGATTCGCCACTTTGGTTCAGCCTGTCACATTCGGGGGACTTCTGCGCCTGCGCATTGTGCGGCTCGCCGGTAGGCGCGGATATCCAGCGCATAGTCCCTATGGATCGGCGCGTGATGGAACGGAAGCTTTCCGCTGCGGAGCGGGAGTATGTTCTGGATTCCGAGAACATGGATGCGGCGTTCACGCGGGTATGGACGATGAAGGAGAGCCTGCTGAAGGCTTTCGGCATAGGGCTCACACGCCCTTTGTCAGAGTTCTGCACCTTTTATGCCGATGCCGGTTTCAAAACCGGAGAGCATGAGGGGCATATGTATTCCATATGTGTATCCGGTATGGACGCGGCCAATGCCGATATAAAATTTATCCCGTCAGATGCGATATGAGCTTTTGAAAAATCAAACGGCAGCCTTGCTGGGCAAGGCTGCCGTTTGACTTTATTCCAGTATTTCTGCTTCTATGCGCTTGCCCTTGAACAGCCGGCCTATCAGCATCACAACTGCGAAAAAGACAAGATAGCCGATGACCTGCTTATAGCCCTTGCCGACCCAACAGCAGTAGCACATGAACACGCAGCAGCACAGCCCCAATATCGGCAGCACGAAGCGCTTCAGGACGCTGCCGCCCTTGTCCTTGACTATCAGCGCTACGAACATCGGGATATACATTGCATAGAGGTTGATTATGCATATCTCGTCCGGCTCCCATGCGAGCCATTGGCAGTCGTGCAGACCGCCCATAAAGTCAGGGCCGTACATCCAGACGACAGCCGTCCATGCGTACCAGAAGCCGCCGAGCATCATGCCGATTATGGCTGATTTCATCGTAAAGCCGTTCTGATGGTCGATATCGCCGTAAAACTCCGGCCGCGGCCCCATCCCGCGTGCGGCGACCGAGTACATTCCGCGGCAGGAGCCCATTATGAGCCCGTTCATGACGCCGAGGCAGCCTATGCTTATGAACGCATAGACTATGGTGCCGACAGTATTGCCGAAGATATTTGAAAACGCGATGCGCGGCAGGGACTCACCCAGCGGCCAGGTGCCGATTATGGTCTGCACATCGCCGACGCTGCTCATTGCGAATATGTACAGGCAGTAAAGCACGGTGCAGAAAAGCGAGCCCAGGATGAGCGCGATGGGCAGATTGCGCTTTGCGTCGTGCAGCTCGGAATTTATCGACGTCGCAATTATCCAGCCCTCATATGCAAACGCGAATGATGCGACTCCGGCAAACACGCCCTGAAACGAGGTAGTCCCCTCGACCGCCGCGGCATACTCCGCGGTGTTGACATAGTCGAGCACTCTTGCGGTCGAGCCGTTCACCGCGCCGACAATGATACCCACTACGGCCATGAGTATCAGCGGGACGAGCTTGATGACGGTCATACTGACCTGCAGCTTGCCGGCGAGCTTCGGACTGATGGCGTTTATGCCGTAGCCTATCATAAGAAATCCGGCGCCGAGCCCCAGAGCTTCGGAACGGACCGTGCCAGTGACAAAGAAATCGAGAGACTGGATACCGCACAGCTCAAGGAAAAATACGGCCGAGAAGAAGGCGAGCATTGCCGACAGGCACGGGTAATAGATCGTCGTCATAAACCAGCCGACATAGTACGAATATGTCGGCCCGAGCGCGACCTCGGCATAGTCGACGACACCGTTGACCTTTTCATATTTTGCACCCAGCTCCGCAAAAACGAGCGAGCATATAATGCATATCGCGCCCACCAGCGCGACGACCAGCACCCCCTGAAGCATGTTGCCGTTTGTGAGAGCGAGTACCTTGCCGCCCTTGATGAAAACGCCCGAACCTATCACTATACCGATGACCATTGATATGGCTGTAGGCAGACCATACCGCTTCTCCATTTTGTTGCCCATTCTCCGCACCTTCTTTAATAAATTAGAACATCACCTTGATAAAAATTATTTAGTTAATTCTAACAGGAATTTTCTGCTTGTCAAGATTGATTTAAAAATTTGTATGAAAATTTAAGAAAAAATATCTCCCGACCGGGAGGTATTTATCAAACCTGCGAGCAGCTCATTATGAAAGAAAGTCCGCCAGCTCCTGCACGGTCTTGAAATAAAAATCGGAATTTTCACGCATGAAGGTTTCAATCTGCGGCACGTTGTATGCCCAGCCGGCGGCAGCAAAGTCCACTCCGCAGGCGTGCGCCATGTCGAAGCCGGGCTTGAGGTCATCTATCATAAGCAGTTCACCGGGATCGAGCGCGAAGCGGCGCATTATATCCTCCAGCGGCCAAGGGTGCGGCTTGCGGCGTTCGGGCGGCTGCTCCCAGCCATACACGGCATCAGGCTCAGGCAGGGAGTTCTCCGCATAGTCGCGGCGTATGTTGCGGTCAAAGGAGTGCGAGACGACGCATATATAGCCGCCTGCAGCCTTATGGCGGCGCATTATCTCCGCCATACCGGGATACGCCTCCGGAATGTGCTGCGCGACATACTGCTGCCAGAACTGAGTTTCATCGGCTAGTGCAGCGTCGTCCATACCGTACTCGCCCTGACACATCTGAAGGAAGCCGGGGTCGAAATTTTTTAGGAAATATTCCTCAAGCGTACAGTGCCGGCCGGGATAGCGCAGGCTGAGGTATTTCTCAAAGCATGGATGATGGATCGTCGCTGTACTGTTCACTACCGTATCGTCATGGTCAAAGACAAGGCATTTGTATCTCATATCTACCTCGAATATTTTTGATAGCAATACTATATCATAAATCGCGCCGGATTAAAACAAAAAACGCGGCAAAAAAGCCACGCAACTTATTTATTATACGACACAATAAATGCAGCTGTCAATAATGACGGAAAAATATAGCTGATTCACATACATTTTCGTTTGCTCGCACAAAAAGCGGGGTGTAAAATCATATGCTTTGTCAATTGAAAATCGTGTTCCGGTCTGTTATATTAGCATCAGAAAGGGTGAGTCCGATGTACAGATAAGCACCCGGATGAAAATGCGATCCGGGAAACGGCGCTGCAGGATCAAAATATTCAGGAGGACAGAAGCACATAAGTCCGCCCCGCTTAAGAGGCAAAATTTAATAAGAATCTGTGCTTGGTGAAAGTGTCCCGTTGACAGGCGGCGCTGCATCCTAACGAAAGCGAGGTAATCAGGATGTTAGATAC
>CAKTNU010000176.1 GCA_934589325.1 uncultured Oscillospiraceae bacterium
GCGCTATACCGATCAGCAGCATCGGTACGGAATCGAACGCGAACACGAATATCGCAAACGGCGCGGATATCAGCGTCGACCACACCAGCGCCTTGACGCCCTTCTTGTCATACATCAGGCCGAACACCAGCGCCGCCACAGCGTCCACAAGCATCGCGCCTGCATACAGCAGCGGCAGAGTCCCGCTCGTTACCAGCGAACCGGTCTCCGCAAGGCCGCTGCTGAGATGCGCATATGAGCGCGAAACATGCATGATTATTATCGAATAGTCAATAAATCCGAATGCGAACAGGCTTATGCCGGCTATGTACAGGATGAACTCCTTTTTCATCTTGAACGGCACGAACTCCTTCGGCTCCGGTTCAAAGTGCTCCGGATCCGGGAATTTATGACGCGTGACGAGCAGCAGCACCAAGGTCACCGCACCGGGTATCGCCAGCACCGCAAAGCAGAACGAATATACCTCGAAGGTGGTGCCGTCGGTCCTGAACAGCATAACAAGGTACAGCAGCACCGGGCCGAGGAACGCGCCTATCTGGTCAAGCACCTCCTGTATGCCGAAGCTCTTGCCCACGCCCTCCTGCGAGGCCGCAAACGACATTATCGTGTCCTTTGCGGGCTTTTTTATTGCTTTGCCCATGCGCTGCACCACGAGAAGCGCGCAGGCCGCGATCCAGCCGTGCTCCCCCACCAGTGCCAGCGCCGGCACTGCGAGTACATCCAGCACATAGCCGAGAATAGTCATCGGCCAGTAGCGGCGTGTCTTATCGGTCAGCTTGCCGAACACATAGCGCATCGAGTATCCGATCAATTCGCCGAGGCCGGACACGAAGCCTATCGTTGCCGCCGAAGCGCCGAGCAATGAAAGGTAGGCGCCGCGTATGCTGGACGCCCCCTCGTGCGTCATATCCGAAAACAGGCTGACGATGCCGAAGAGAATTATGAACAGCATCGCCTGCGACAGCTTTTTCTTCTTATTCTCCATGATGCTCACTCCTTATGATCCCCGTCATTTCCGGGAAATCGGCCTTGCTCTCAGCCTTGCAGCGCCGGTATATGATATCCAGCAGCCGCGCAAGCTCGGCATTGTCCTCCGCGCTCAGCGGCTCGGTCAGCCATTCATAAAAGCGCGTTTCTATCTGCGCCTTGGAGCTTTTCAGCCCCTCGGCCTTCTCGGTCGCATACAGCAGACGGCTGCGTCCGTCCGCCGGGTTATCGCACCGAGTCAGATACCCCTGCTCCTCCAGCCGCGCCGTCTGCCTCGCGACCGCCGCCTTATCAAGCCCGGTTATCCGGCATACACCGGCCTGCGTGATCCCGGGATTCTTCCGCACCGCATGGATAACGTCAAACTCCGACGCGCCTATCCCCTCCTCCCGGAGAGTGCGCACCGTGAATTTGCCGACCTCGCGGGCTATCTTCGTTATTTTTCGCTTTGTTGCATCCATAACGTCCTCCTGGATTAGTTGATGCGTCAACTAATTGCAGATAGATGATACTACAACTATTTTCAATGTCAAGAGAAAAAATAAAAAAATATTTTTTCAGCCGGAATGTTAACAGGCGTTGCTTGCAGCAACGCCTGTTTTGATGTTTAATATTTGCAGCAGACTAAAGGAGGCACAGGCTATGCTGAATGAAAACATCAAGAAATTGCGGAAGGCAAAGGGGCTTTCGCAGGAGGAGCTCGCGATAAGGCTGAACGTGGTACGGCAGACGGTATCAAAATGGGAAAACGGCTTATCCGTTCCCGATTCGGGTATGCTGATCTCTCTGGCTGACGAGCTGGATACCTCCGTGAGCGTCCTGCTCGGCGAAACCGTGCAGGAGCCGTGTGCGGACGGTGTTGACCTGAAGAGTATTTCCGATAAGCTGGAGGCCATAAATCTGCAGCTTGCACGGAGAGATATTGCAAGGGTCCATACGATCCGCCGACTGCTAATTTCCTTGTGCGTGATCATATCCGCGGTGTTTGCAGCTCTTGCTGCCATACACGGCGCATATCTCGGCTGGGATCACAGCGACCCGGAGCTGGCCGTTGCCGGTACGCTGCTGCATGGCTTTGAATTTCTGTTTGTCAGGCTCGCTCCGCTTGTCCTTATCGCGGCAATAATAGGGATTGTATTCACATACAAGAAAAAATAACTGCGGTCCGCTGAGCAAAAAGCGAGGTATGACGGCTATGCGTCATACCTCGCTGTAATCTGTCAAAAAATATATGCACTGGGCGTAGACAACAGAGCAGCGGGGGAGCTTGAGGGGGCAAGGCCCGCCTCAAATGCAATAAACCGCCGTCCAAAAGTCTTGATATATCAATGACTTTTGGAGCAAAGCAGCATTTTGATAATATCAAAATGCTCGGCGGATTTAGCTTGTCAAAAAAGTCCTGTGAGGACTTTTTTGACAAGCTAAAGCGAGGTATGGCGGCTATGCGTCATACCTCGCTGTAAATTATTTTTCCGATCTTACCTGCGGTCAGTTCTCCCAGGGGGGATTCTCGTGCCACTCTCCGCCTTCGGGCTGGCCGCCGGGTGCGGCGCCGAGCGCGGTGGTGCCGGTAAGCGTGGTGTAAAACAGGCTGTAGGTCAGCTCCGTGTACGGCAGCACCCAGAGCATAACAAAATAGCCGACGACCGGAATACTCGTCAGTATGTTCCAGCCGATAAAGCTGAGGTCAAGCACAAAAAGCTCACCCTTGTGTCCCTGCATGATGCGCTTGCTCTCGCGGATGCACTGCATCGGCGACATTTCCGGATGGTCAAGCAGCAGATACAGTGCCAGCCTGTACCGGTAAGCCGCAATGATGCCGGGGATCACAAACAGCAGCGACCACAGGAACACAAACAGCCAGTTGAGGAACGACAGTATGATTATGCGCAGGAACATGCCGAAGCCGTCCAGCAGATTGCCGTAGCACGGCGCGGTACGGCGGATAGTATTGAGCGTGAATATGGTGAAGCCCGCAGAGAGCATAGTTGACACTATCGTCAGCAGCAGACCTACTAATTCGCCCGCCGTACTCGGCATATGCATGCTTATGATATCCGAAACCACATCGGCATTGCCGGACGCGGCGTACTCAATAAGCTCCTGCATCTCCGCCTGATTCAGTGAAAAGCCCGCGATCCTGCTGTAAAGATAGGCTATCAGCGCGGAAACGACAACATACACAAGCGATACAAGAACCGGCTCCGGCTTCGAGCTGCTGATAAGGCTCTTAGCTTGCCGCTTCATACCGACGCGGTCAATATACATGATACGCCTCCTGAAGATCAAAGGAATCGTGAAGCCGCACCGCACACGCGGAGCTGCTCTGCTTTCCGTAATTTATATTTTAATATATCATGCGCACTGCCCAAAGTAAAGCGGAAAAAATGAAATCTTTCGCTTGACAACCCCGGTGCGGTATGGTTTAATAGCTGGGCTCGGAGGGCAGCTTGTTCAAGGAAACAACAGCCGGATAAGGCACAGACTGAAATGTCTGTTTCTTATCCGGCTTTTTGATTTTGCCCCACATTTCCCAAAAAGGAGAGTTTCTATGGACATTCTGAATGACAAAGTCAAGCCGCTGTATTTCCGTTATCTCAGTTCGGCCTTCGGCAGCGCGCTCATATCATGTATCTACGGCGTTGTCGACATGGCGATGGTCGGGCAGTATCAGGGGCCTGACGGCTCGGCGGCGCTGACCGTAGTAGCGCCGGTATGGAATATCATATACAGCCTTGGCCTGCTGATGGGCATAGGCGGCAGCGTCATATTCAGTACCCGCCGCGGCAGCCGGAACGACGGCAGCGAGCAGCAGTATTTTTCCGCCGCGCTCATCGGTTCGGTCATACTGGCGCTTGC
>CAKTNU010000177.1 GCA_934589325.1 uncultured Oscillospiraceae bacterium
CTGCCGAATCTCCTGCATAGCTATATACGAAGGAGACGGTATCAAAATAGCTGAAGTAGCTCTTGCCCTGCGGCTCGACCTTTGCGGTCTTGCCGGAGCAGGCACACAGGCTGAGCGCAAGCGCTGCGGCGCAGGCCAGCGCAAAGCCGTGCTTTATTGATTTCAATACGTTCATCTCCTATGGCGCGTCGGTTTCAGGTCAACGTGCGTAGTCGGCCGCCTGTGCCAGAACTGCCATCATGCCGGTTATCTGCATGGTGCAGGAAGCGTACAGGGTCTCGTCCGCAGCGACGGAGTAGCCGTGATCGTTCTGGGTAGTTCCGATAGCTCTGACCTCATCGGCGGTCTTGCCTACGGTGTAGTTTGCAAATGCCTGAGCCTGTGCATCCCACTCGGCTATAGCGTTGCCGTAAGCGACCATGCCATAGTCAGCACCGAGCTCACGCTTGGTACCCTTGTAGCTGCTGTCGACTATCTTGCCGTCCTTGTCGGCATTGATAACAGGCTGGATAGCGTCGGTGATAGCGGAGAGGATCTTGCCGTCTGCGCCGACTACAGCCGCGCCGAACTCGGTGTACATCTTGACCGCTGCGGGATCAGTATCGGTTGCGGGGGTGGACTCTGCGGAATTGGTGATGGCGGCAAGGCCGAGCTTCAGTTCGCCGGACGCCTTGAAGGACTGACCCTTCTCATCATTGCAGGCCTTGACGACAGCTGCAACAAAGTCCTCGATGCTGATGGAGCAGGAGGCGTACAGGGTCTCGTCAACAGCAACATTGTAGCCCTCGTCGTTGACCTTGGTCTCAATACCGGCTATCTCATCGGCAGTCTTGCCTACGCAGTATGCCTCGAAGTTCTCGGCCTGCTGATACCACTCAAGAGTGGCGTTGGAGTACTTGACCATGTTGTAGTCATCGCGGAGCTCACGCTTGGTGAGGAAGGTCTTCGCTGTGTCAACGGCGCCGCCGGTGACATCCATCTTGCTCTGTGCGCAGTCAAGGCGGCAGAGGACTATCTTGCCGTTGGCATCGGTGACGACAGCGGCGACAGTGGCGTCGACCTGCGCGTTGTTGTCGGAAGAGGAATCGGTGTTTGCCACAACGCCCATGCCGAGCTTGTATTCAGCCTCGGAGGAACCGCCGCAGGCGGCCATGCTGAGCATCATGCAGACAAGAATGAGTGCAGTAACGAATTTTTTCATGTTGTTCTCCTCGATTTTTCCCGCTTTCCGCAGCGGGCATTTTATTTTCCCGGAGAGGAATCTCTCCTCCGGGTACGTCAGCATTTTAACAGCTTTGCATGCTAATGTCAATAGATTAACAATATCTGGCCGCAGCAAATCTTCACAAATTTCAGCCAATATATATGGATTATTCGTCATTTTGTCCGTCATTATTACTAATACCAAGATTTTTACAATTCGCTGCATAAAAAGTTCCGGCGGCCCTTGTGCCGCCGGACATATAAGCTGTTTATTTAATTGAGGAAATCATATTCGCTGCCTGCTGCTTGCCCATACCGTCAGGTGCACTCAGCGAATAAGAGAATCCATCGCTCTCCCATATCGCCAGACGCCATATGCCGTCGCCTTTAAGCGTTACATCGGCGCCGGCCACGTTGAAACTCTCCGTCTCGGAATAGCTGTTGTAATCGCCGGAGTTATCTTCCACACCCTTGGAAACGCGGTATATTATTTCCTTGCCGTCGCCTATATAGTTTATTTGCGCCATGTTGCCCCAGTAAGAATAATATTCCACCCGCACCGGTTCAAACGGCAGCTCCTGCGGCGCGTGCACAGTAAAGCCCACCTTTTCGGACAGCTCATCAATTCCGGAACATTCCTCGATCCCGTTGGCTATCTGTATCCCCTGCGCATCCTTATCTGTCGGGGGATACAGCCTCGGCAGCATATACGCCGCCATGATCATCAGCACGGCACAGGCCGCGAGAGCCGCAGCTTTCTTCCGCATCTCCGCCAGCTTGAGTACTCTGCCGTTTTTCTGCGCTGTACTTACGTTTTTCAGTATGCGCTCACGCATTTCATCTGTGATTTCCACCTTATCCATTATTTTATTGTAAGCCGTTCTATTCAAAATCATATGCCTCCTTGAGCTCTGTTTTCAGACGTTCACGTCCCCGCCGCAGGTCGGAGCGGACTGTGCTTTCCTTCCGGCCGAGTATTTTTGCTATCTCGGCCGTGGAATAGCCCTCCTGATAAAACAGATGTATCGGCATACGGTAACGCTCGGGGAGGTTCTTCACGGCTTCCCACACAAACGAAAGATTTTCTTCATCTTCCGCGGCAAGCTCTTCGGTTAATTCGTCGGCACTGCGCACGCGCTCATAGTCGAGCCTGTTCTTGCTGAGATTTGCCGCTACTCGCAACAGCCAAGCCTTCTCGTGAGCCTTGTTTTCCAGCCTCGGTGCATTTTGAAGATATCTTATGAGCGTTTCCTGAACTATATCCTCGGCATCGCTCATATTATGCAGATATGAATATGCAAGCCGCAGGATCGCATTGCCATAGCTGTCAAGCAGTCGGGCGGCATTGGCCGATACCGTATCCTGCTCTTCGTCATCTGCGGCTGACCATGCCATGCGCAGTATTTCCTTGAAACGCTTCATCATCAGCGCCGCTCTGACCGACAGCGGCAGTTCTGCACATCCGCACACTGACATTTTTATTTCACCATCCCCGATCTATGTTTATTTTACCTGCTTCACGAGCTCTGTCATGGCATCAGTGCTGACTCCGCCGGGTACGCTGACCGCGTAACCGCAGCCGTCCGCCGCCCATACCGCAAGCATTATCATACCGTTCTCACCCTTGAAAGTGACGGTATTCCCGTCTATATTCAGCTCCGTGACCGCAGGATATTCGTTGTAATCTCCGCTTATATCCTCTATGTCTGCCTCCTTGCGCACACATGCTGTCTCGTTGTCGCCGTCGGCATATATCACCTCTATGTATTTTTCTCCATACCAAGTTAAAAACTCGGATGCCCCTGTGTCAAGGATTTTTTCCGGCACCTGAAGATTTATTCCCGCAGCCCTCTCCGCTTCGGAAAGGCTGCTGTGCTCCGTGGGACCCCAAGTAGCAGGATCATCTCCGCATATTTCATCAGGCTCATCATTAGCTGCGCTGGCGACGCCGCAGGCCGCAAGCACCACGATCGCACAAAGAATAATGGCTGTAACATTTCTTTTCATAATATAAATTCCTTTCTTCGGCGACATTTCTCTGCCGCTCTGACCTATATACAGCCACGGAACATGAAATGTTGCAGGAAAAAGAAAATATTTTGACCTGCGCAAAAAATTCCGGCGGCACAAAATGCCGCCGGAACCTCTCACAACTCAAAACGCTTTATTTATATAATTCCGTCCGCAGACCTTACTTATTGCCTGCGAGTTCCAGATCCTCGCCGCGGATATATTTGCCGAGCGGCTTCCACAGGACCCAGCCAATAACCGCGCAGAGCAGCATGTCGAGAACCATGTAGCTGCCGTTGTAGAGTGCAGAGTAGAACCACGGAGTGGTCATGGTCATGCCGAAGAAGGTCTCGGGCATGTACTCGCCCCATACGAACACACCGGTGAGGTAGTGCACCAGGAACCGTGCGAAGCCGCCGACGAGAATGCCGTAGTAGAAGCCATAGTGGTTCTTGTGGAAAAGTCCCGCAAGACCAAGCACGGAGAAAGCGAGAATGTAGTCGCCGACCATGGACTGCCAGCCCCATGCATACGCGCCGTCAAGCAGGAGCTGAAGGACACTGTATACTATGCTTGCAAGCATACCGGGGCCGAAGCCCCAGCGGGCGCAGTACAGGAA
>CAKTNU010000178.1 GCA_934589325.1 uncultured Oscillospiraceae bacterium
GACCTGAACACCTCCCTTGCCGTCACATCGCTGTATGACGTGCTGAAATATAAGACCAACGACGCGACAAAGCTCTATATGCTGGCCGACTTTGACCGTGTGCTCGGACTTGATCTCATCAAGAAGGGCGACGCAAAGCGTGAAGAGCTGAAAAAGCAGACCGCGGCAGCCGGTCAGTTTACCGTCATATCCGAGACCGGCGAGGCCGACGCTGATGTAGACGCCAAGATAATGGCCCGTCAGGATGCTAAGAAGGCCAAGAACTTCGCCGAGGCCGACCGTATCCGCGATGAGCTCAAAGCGCAGGGCATCGAAGTCACCGATATTCCCCACGGTGCAAAATGGAAGCGCATCTGACTCCAAAAAGGTAAAAAACATCCCCGTCTGCGGGGCATCCGCAGACGGGGATGTTTTTTACCTTTTCTGAATTTATGCCTTGCAGTAGACCGGGATGTACAGAGTCGCTCCGGCATATATCATCTCGAAGCTGTCTCTGCCGTTGATTATCTTCATGAGCGGAAGTATCTTGCTGTGATCCATTCCGTAGCTTGCCGCGATGCTCTCCGAGGTCTCGCCGGAGACTATCTTATGCGCAACTATCTTGTAGAAATAGCCGCTGTCCGCTGGGGACTGGCTGGGCATGAGCAGCACCTTGCCGTTTGCGATACGGCTGTAGTCCTTGATGGAATTGAGCTTTTTGATAAGCTCAGAGTTCTTTTCAAAATCTATGCCCATGCTGATGCAGAGATTATACACCGTGTCGCCGGGCTGGAAGGTGTATGGGATGAGGTAATACGCTGTAGTCTCGCCGGTAGACGTGCTGCTGCCCGTGCTGCCGGTGTCTCCGCCTGCAGCCGGTTTGGATGCAGCCGTGCTGCTGACTATCAGCTTTGCATCAGCCTCTGTCGCCGGCAGCTTGATTATTTTGCCGGGGCTGAGTATGTCAAGCTGGCGCTCGCTGGTGTAACCGTTGAGCTTCATGATAGCGTCCTTGACATTGAAAAAGTTCATGCCATACTTATTGCAGACCCTTATGAGTATGTCCGAGTCGCTTATGGTATGCTCTATAGTCTTGTACTCGGCAGGCGCTGCCGGAGTCTCGGGCTCTGACGGTTTCGCCGGTGTCTCCGGCTCCGATGGCTTGGTGGGCTCCGAAGGCATTTCCGTCTCGCCCGAGCTGCCGGGCTTTGACGTACCTGGCAGCTTCACAGTCTGACCGACGTACAGCCGTTCGAGCTGTGACGCGCTCTTGAAGCCGTTGAGCTGCATAAGCTGATTCCTAACCGCGAAGAAATTAAGTCCGTGCGCCTCGCAAATGGAGATAAAGGTGTCCCCGGACTTGACCACATAGCTGACTACACTGCCGGATGCGGCGCTGCCCGAGCTGCCGGAGCCGCCGGTAGTTCCGGAGACGGAGGCGGACATTATCTTTTTCGCGTCGGCCTCGGTCGCAGGCAGCTTGATTATTCTGCCCGGTGTGAGAACATCCATTTGCTTTTCATCGGTGTAGCCGTTGAGCTTCATGATAGCGCCCTTGATGCTGTAGAAATTCAGCCCATAGCTTTCACAGACCCTTATCAGTATGTCCCACTCGCCTATCGTATGGTTGATGATCTCATAGCCGTCGGCCTCAGTCGTATTCGTGACGGCATTATCGTCGGCAAAGGCGGCCGGCATAAGACTTACCAGCATTACCGCCGCAAGCATCATGCATAGAAGTCTTTTCTTCATCCTTATCTCCCTCCTGCATAATTTATTATATCGGTACAGATGTGCATTACATTACGTTTACAATTTTACTGTATTTTAGCGCAAAACGCAATAAGTCATCATATGAATTTTTCTTAAGTTTTGTGAAGATTGCCAAGCAGCGGCAGGATAAAGCCAATCTTCCGCCTTGACTAAGCCTGCAAAAACAAATATAATCTGGATAACATCAGGAGCGCTGAGCCGCTCCTGCCACGAAATTTATGGAGGAACAGCATGAAAGTCATCGTTGCCAGAGATTATGCCGAGCAGTGCTCCGCCGCTGCGGATATAATAGAGGAGATAGTCCGCGCAAAGCCCGGCTGCTGCCTCGGGCTCGCCACCGGCTCCAGCCCGGTCGGGATGTACCGTGAGCTTGCGCGCCGCTGCCGCGAGGAGGGTCTTGACTTCTCCGCCGTCCACAGCGTAAATCTCGACGAGTACATCGGCCTTGCTCCCGAGTACGACCAGAGCTATCGCTATTTCATGGACAGCAATCTCTTTGACCATATCAACATCGACAAGGCCAATACCTACGTCGCCAAGGGCACCGGCGACATTGAGGCCAATATCCGTGAGTTCAACAGTGTGCTCGAGCACAGCGACGTCGATGTGCAGGTCCTCGGCGTCGGGCCGGACGGTCACCTCGGCTTCAATGAGCCTGGTGAGCTGCTGCATGCCGATGCCCACCGCGAAAAGCTGGACGAGAGTACGATCGATGCCAATGCCCGTTTCTTCGCCAGTCGGGACGATGTCCCCCGCTATGCCGTGACCATGGGCATGGGCGGTATCATGAAGGCACAGAAGCTGCTGCTGATAATCAGCGGCAATAAGGACGAGGCGGCCAAGGCTCTGCTCATGTCCGACGAGGTAAGCACCGCCTGCCCCGTGACCTTCATGAAGCTCCACCGCGACGCCGTCGTGATAATCGAGAGGGCTCTTGCCGACAGGATAGGATATATCGGCTGAAAACAGACTGCGTTCATCCCCGGACGACCGACATCGTCCGGGGATTTCCTGTGGTTTTTACACTTATTTAACTTTTCTTCTTTAAGGTGTTGTATAATCGGTGTATAATTGATATTAAATTAATAGACAGTAAATCAGGAGGCAGAAACATGACCAAACGCGCTCTTATCGTAGAAGACGACAGCAACATAGCAGAGCTGCTGCGCCTTTATCTCGGCAAGGACGGCTTCGAGGTGATGATCGCACCCGACGGCGGCAAGGCCGAGTCCATGTTCGATCTTTTTGCGCCTGACGTCGTGCTGCTGGACATCATGCTGCCCGTCAAGGACGGCTGGCAGGTCTGCCGCGACATCCGCGCCAAATCCGCCGTTCCCATTATCATGCTCACCGCCAAGGGCGAAACGTCCGATAAAATAACCGGCCTCGACATGGGGGCGGATGACTATGTCACAAAGCCCTTCGATGTTAAGGAGCTCATTGCCCGCGTCCATGCGGTCATGCGCCGCAGTGACAACGAAGGCCCCGCAGAGAAAAAGCTCGTTTTCGACAAGCTCATTATCAATCTCGATTCCTATGAGCTCATCGTCAACGGCACCAAGGTCGACACTCCTCCCAAAGAGATGGAGCTGCTGTACCATCTTGCCGCCTCGCCCAACCGCGTGTTCACCCGCAACCAGCTGCTTGACGAGGTCTGGGGCTTCGACTATTTCGGCGACTCACGCACTGTGGACGTCCACATCAAGCGTCTGCGCGAAAAGCTGGAGGGCGTCAGCGACAAGTGGTGCCTGAAAACCGTCTGGGGCGTCGGCTATAAATTTGAAGTGACCGAGTAATGAAAAACGTTTATCTGCGCAATTTCGTCGCAACGGCAACTCTGGTGTTCATGTGCTTTCTGCTGGTCGCGGTCAGCTTTGTAGGCATCGGCCGAGGCTACATTATCAGCGACTACCGCGAGCGCATGGACAATACCGCCGCCGAAGTAGCAAGGACGGCCTCCGCCATCGCTGACGGCGACGGGGACTCGCTCACCAGCTGGAGTCTCAGCATGACGCTCTCATCCATCGCCCGCACTACGGGCAATCAGGTGTTCATCACCGATGAGAACGGCAGGATCG
>CAKTNU010000179.1 GCA_934589325.1 uncultured Oscillospiraceae bacterium
ATTGCATATCGACTCCCGCAGCGATGTAAAGGGTTCATGTTCGGAAAGATACATCTGATGTGAATTTGAAACCAGTGTATATCCCGCGATCCCGGTGACGGACTGGTAGGCCCTGGAGAGCCCGCCGTCAATGATGAGCAGCTTCTCCTCGACCTTTATCGGACTCTCGCCCTTCTTTATCTTGACCGGGATATGTCCGTTCACGATGACGGCATCCTTGTCCGTTATCCGGAACTCCTCCAGTATCTTATCCGCCATCTCGCGGGTGTAGGCCAGCTTGAAGTACGCCCCGGAGACCTCCTTGTGCGTCTGCTTGTCGTCGAGGAAATAGCGTTCAAAGGTCGCCATCTTATCCTTGCCGAACAGCGGCGACTTTGCCCCGCACCAGAGATACCACATGAAGTCGCAGCCGCGCCGCCGCTCCTCCGAACCCTCCCCGCCGTAGCGTCCTTGACGGGCAAGGCGCTCGCAGCAGTCGAACAGCGACTTGCCCGAGCATTCATCCCCGTAAATGTTCAGCGTCATGAAGCTGCCGTCCTTCTCCATCGGGATGCAGCCGTGGAACATCAGGCAGTTGTTGTAATACTTATACATTGAGCCCTTTTTATACAGGAACTCAATATGCCGCTGGAGCTTCTCGCAGTTGACGAAGGAGCTGACAAGCCCCTCGATGACCTTTGCCTCCTCCGGACTGAGCGCGTAAGGCGCCGCGGGATCGACGGTTGGGAAGTTCGTATCCCGGAGCGGATATTCCTGGTCGCCGAGCTTCAGCACTCCGCGCTCAAGATCGAGCTTGTCAAGCAGCAGCCTGTCCTCCATCTCATACTCCGGGTGAGCAAGGATATCCTGCCCCTCGAGCTTGAACTGCATGATGCTTATCGCCTTGTGCATCTTCGCTATGATCGCGTCGCTGTGAGCCTCATAGCCGTCCGGATTTGAACGCTTCGGCGCAAAGCACTCGCAGGAGTCGTTCTCATAGGCGCGCATGGCAAACATAGCCAGCGGTCTGATATTTATCCCGTAGCCGTCCTCAAGAAAGTCATAGTTGTTGTAGCGCAGGCAGATACGCACAGCATTTGCGATACAGCTCCGGTTTCCCGCCGCCGCGCCCATCCAGAGGATGTCGTGATTGCCCCACTGGATATCGACATAGCGCTGCTTCTCCAGCTCGTCTATCACCAGATGCGGGCTGTCGCCGCGGTCAAATATATCGCCGACGATGTGCAGCTTATCGATCACCGAGTTCTGAACAAGGTGGCACAGCGCAACAATGAACTTATCCGCCCGGCCTATGTCTATGATAGAATTTATGATCTGGCTGTAATATTCCTCTTTGTTGAAGTCCTTGCTGCCGGTGGTCATAAGCTCGGTTATGACGTACTCGAAGTCCTTCGGCAGCATCTTCCTGACCTTTGACTGGGTATATTTCGATGTCGTTATCTTGCACACGGATACGAGCTGCCGCAGCGTAATGGTGTACCATTCGCGCATCGCCTTTCCGGTCTCCTTTATTTCCTGCAGCTTCAGCTCCGGATAATATATAAGCGTCGCAAGATTGTCCCTGTCGCTTGAGGACACAAAGTCTCCAAGCGCCTGATCGATCTTGCGGCGTACCGATCCCGAGGCGTTGCGCAGGATGTGTCTGAAGCCCTCGTACTCTCCGTGGATGTCGCTTATGAAGTGCTCTGTCCCTTTCGGCAGATTCAGTATCGCCCGGAGGTTGATTATCTCCGTGCTGACCGCCTGAATGGTCGGATAGGTTTGGGATAAAAGTCTGAGATATTTCATCTCGTCTCTGCTCAGTTCCATGTCCTTCATGCCAGCCTCCTTAGTACAAAATTTTTCGGTCTTTGTAAAATCAGTATACCTTTATTCCCCCGAAAACTCAACCTTTGTTTTGTCTGTGTCAATAACGGCTTTGGTCAATGCACAGGCATGATATCCCAACGCTTCCGCGCTGACTGCTGCCTTTTGCCTTTAGTCGTTGTGCATTATCCCAGTCAAATTTTTATTAAAAAATGCGGTTTATTCGTATAAATCGGTTTACCGGAGGCTTTGTTCATTTCACGTTTGTTTTTTCACGTTTTTGTTTTGCCTTCCTCATATTTTTTCGGTTATAAAACAAATGTTGGGTGTAGATATTCTCTGTTCGAGAAGCCTACCCCAACATTTTCTTTTGAAAAATGAAAAATAAAAGTAGAGCATAACAAGAAAATTTTTTAGAATGAAGCTGCCAGACACCACCGAAAGGAGACATGTATGCTCTATGAAAGATAATACAACAACAGAATACTTCACTGCGCTTAATGCAGGGCAAAAGGAAAGAAGCGCAGCGAGTTGCATTTCTTTCCTTTTAGCTTTTTTGTTTTGCTCTACTCCAACTATTGACATAGAGCCTGATTCGGTACATTCGCTGCGTATTGAATGTTAGCCTTTTATTCGCGCACAACGACGGACACACCGTTTGGAATCACCGTAACGCTCTCCAGTCCCCAGCTCTTCGCCAGCGAGACAGCCTCGTCCAACGTCTGGGCGTAGCGCATCTTCATCTCTTCTATCATCGTTTTCATCTCAGGACGGGAGACGAATATGACAGGATGATGCATGAGTATCCGCGCGAGGATCTGGCTCTCCCACTGGTCGGGCAGAGTCTTGTCCTGCGGTGTCGCCATGAACTGCGCATAGAGCGCGGCAGCGCTTTCGCAGTCCTTCAGCGAATTGTAAAAGCTATCTCCCCCGTGCCCGTCGGCACACTCGGCGCAGACTATTATCGCGCCGCCCTCGCGGCAGCTCGCCTCCGCCGCCGTCATGCTCTTGACGCACTGATAGAGGTTCTGGTCAAGCGGCGCGCCACCGTTGGAGGTGATGACGATATCCGCGGGCTGTGGCTTCACATGGCAGTAGCCCATCAGGAAATCACAGCCACAGCGATGCGCCGTCTCAAAGTTTCCGGCAAAGGCTGCAACGGTCTTCTTATCCTCGTCTATGACGACGTTCACGATATGCGCAAGCTTCGCCATGCGTGCCGCGGCGAGCATATCCGCGTGTATCGGGTTGCCGTTGAGTATACCGGTACGGGAGCGCGGGTTGTCGATAAACTTTGAGCAGTGGTTGCCAAGCACCGTGACCCGGTCAGACACACCGGGCAGGACGCTTTTGCGCCCGCCGGAGAATCCTGCGAAGAAATGCGGCTCGTTCTTGAGGTGCATAGCTTAAACAGTTTTGCTTAGCGCACATTGCTCAAGTTCTTCTAGGTATTTTGATTATCCATATTATCATAGCTATACAGCGGATAATTATCAAAATCTTATCAGCGGTGATAAATTCTATTAGGAGAGGAAGCAACACATCACTGGGGCTATCTTGCCGCCGCAGCATCGTTCTTTGACAGCAAATACACACAATATTGGTTCATGCTGATGCCCTCCCGCTTGGCGTGTTCGGTCAGGGACTTGTGTAGGCTTTTGGGAATTCTCAGCTTGAACTGGCCGGAGTAGCTTTCCAAATCGTCCGGTTCCCGGATGGGGATACCGTCCTCCATAGCAGCCTCCAGCCAGGCCCGCTTGGCATCCTGAGCATTGGATACCGCAGATTCTACCGTTTCTCCACAGGTGATGCACCCCGGGAGGTCCGGGTAGGACACCACAAAGCCGCCCTCGGCACGATCTTCTACAATCTCCATGCGGTAAGGCAGGGTAAGATATTCATTCAGTGTTTTCATTGACGCCCTCACTTTCCACAACTTGTTTGACCATCTCTACATAAACCTTTTTGATGGGTTCGTGCCTCGGTATGGTAATCGGCTGGCATCCAGGC
>CAKTNU010000180.1 GCA_934589325.1 uncultured Oscillospiraceae bacterium
GCCGTAGACCACGGTGCTGCCCATGTAGACCATGTTCCTGCGGTCGCCGAGGGTGACATCCTTTGACTCGTCGGCGAGATTTATCGCGTCGATGAATTTCAGCACCGGGACGGATTCGCCGGTCAGTGCGGCCTCTTCGATCTTGAGGCTCGCGCTGCTGAGTAGTCTGCCGTCCGCAGGCACGGCGTCGCCTGCCTCGAGCAGGATAACGTCACCGGGGACAAGCTCCTCGCTGTGCACGTTTACTATCTTCCCGTCGCGCAGCACCTTAGAGGTCGCGGCGGACATCTCCTGAAGCGCCTCGATAGCCTTCTCCGCCTTGTTCTCCTGGTATACGCCGAGGACGGCGTTGACGATAACGACGGCGAGGATGATGATAACGTCCGCAAAGCTCTCGCCCTGTGCGACTGCGAGTACGCCGCTTATTGCCGCCGCGACAAGCAGTATGATGATCATGGGATCCGCCATCTGGATGAAAAAGCGCTTGATGATCGAATCCTTCGGCGGCTCGGTCAGCTTGTTTTTGCCGTGCTTTTCAAGCCGTGCCTGAGCCTCGGCGCTGCTCAGACCGCCCTCGTCGGTGCCAAGCTCGGCAAGAACGGCTTCTTTTTCTTCACAATAGGTTCTCATAGGCTCTCCTCCTATAATATTTTCGCTTGCAGCAGCCGTTTTTATTTGTGTGAGCAAATAAAAAAAGACTTCTACAGCGTAAGCTGTAAAAGTCTTGCAAAATACATGAATACAAGAGCATGTATCCGATGCGCCGAACCTTTCGGTTGGGATGACGACGCATCAACGCCACGCGGCGCAAGCTACTCCCTTTTAACGAAAGTTAGTTTAACATGATACCCGCCGGAAGTCAACCGGATTTCGGCGGGTATCAGACATTTTTAACTATTTGGCCATATATCGGCCAGCGGCCGGTCATACGTTGAAGCGGAAGAGGGTGACGTCGCCGTCGTGCATGACATAGTCCTTGCCCTCACTGCGGACAAGTCCCTTTTCCTTGGCTGCCGCCATGCTGCCGCAGGCCTTGAGATCGTCAAACGCGACTATCTCGGCGCGGATGAAGCCGCGCTCGAAGTCACTGTGTATTTTGCCCGCTGCCTGCGGAGCCTTTGTTCCGCGGCGGATGGTCCATGCGCGGCACTCGTCGCTGCCGCAGGTAAGGAAGGATATCAGACCAAGCAGCTCGTATGAGCATTTTATCATGCGGTCAAGACCGGACTCCTCAAGCCCAAGCTCCTCAAGGAACATCAGCTTGTCATCCGGCTCGAGCTCCGCCATTTCCTCCTCGACCTTTGCACAGATAGGCAGGACCTGTGCGCCCTCCTCTGCTGCAATGGCGGCGACGGTCTGATAATACTTGCTGTCCGCAAAGTGCGCGACGCCGTCCTCGTCCATGTTGGCGGCGTAAATTATGGGCTTTGCGGTCAGAAGGTCGCTGCTTGCGATTATTTCGGCGTCATCGTCGTCACACTCAAAGCTGCGGGCGCTCTTGCCGTTGTTCAGGTGCTCGAGCAGAGCCTTGAATACGTCCGCCTCGTGCTGGAACTTCTTGTCGCCCTTTGCGGCTTTGAGAGCCTTGTCGATACGGCGCTCGACCATCTCCATGTCGGCCATGATGAGCTCAAGGTCGATTATGTCGATGTCGCGCTTCGGGTCGGTGCTGCCCTCGACGTGGATGACATTCTCGTCGTCAAAGCAGCGCACGACGTGGATTATCGCGTCGGTAGCGCGGATGTTGCCGAGAAACTTGTTGCCGAGCCCCTCGCCCTTGGAAGCACCCTTGACGAGACCCGCAATGTCGACAAACTCGATGACAGCGGGAGTGTATTTCTTGGGCTTATACAGCTCCGCCAGAAAGTCCAGCCGCTCATCCGGGACGGTGACCATGCCGACGTTCGGCTCAATGGTGCAGAAAGGGAAGTTTGCGGACGCAGCGCCCGCGTTGGTGATCGCGTTGAAAAGAGTGGACTTGCCGACATTGGGCAAGCCGACGATACCTAATTTCATATTTATCTGTATCTCCTTAAAAAGTCTTGATCTATCAATGGTTCCCGCGTTCAGGCGTTTTGGGTTTACTCCATTTTTACAGGGCTTGCCTTAGCGGAGCCCCTATGGGATTCCATAATTATAACAGATAAGCGCCTTGCACTCAAGCCGTTTTGCAAATAATCTTTCCTGTTATATGGCCGGTATTTGATCATCCACTGTGTTCAGTTCCATTCCTCAGACAGGAGAAAATCGCGGATATTCCGGTGCTTGATTCCGTTTCGGCTCATGTCGAACTCATCGAGGGAAACAACATACTTCGGGAAGTTGTCGCGGATATTATCATACGCGCCAAACTCACGGCTGACCGTTTCCTCCGATGCCAGCAGATAAGTGACCTGAACATACAGCTTTTCGCCGCGCTTGTCACATACGAAATCAATTTCCTTATCGCCCGTTCTGCCGACAGTTACTTCATAGCCCCGGCGCAGCAGTTCCAGATACACAATATTTTCCAGAATGAGATTGACGTCCCGCATATTGCCGCCGAAAACAGCCTCTCGGATGCCGTGATCGGCAATATAATACTTCTCATTGGAGGCAAGAATCTGTTTTCCCTGCAAATCCTCCCGCTTCACCTGATAGAACAGGTACGCCTCGCAGCAGTATCTGATATAGTTCAGGATCGTTTCCGGGGCAACGGTGCGCTGTTCGTTTTTCAAGAACTTTGCAAGAGAGGTCGCCGAAAACGTCGTACCTACATTAGCAATCACATAGGCAATGATGCGTTCAAGCAAGTCAACATCCCGGATCTTATTCCTCTTCACGATGTCCTTGAGCTGGACAGAGTTGAACAGGTCGTGGAGATACTGCTTGGATGGAGCATCTGCATAGCGGAGGTTTGCGAGGTAGGGCATCCCTCCGGCAAGCAGGTACTTTTGGAAACACTGCTGAATGGACGCATCGGGCGTGATTGAACGGTACAGTTCCATGAACTCACCGAATGAGAACGGGTAAATCACGAACTCCACATACCGTCCGCCCAAGTAGGTCGCGAGCTCACCAGACAGCAGCTTTGCATTCGATCCGGTGATATAGATGTCGCAATCCAGCGAAACGCGGAAAGAGTTGATGCACTTCTCCCAGTCCTTGACCTCCTGTATCTCATCAAAGAACAGATAGACCTTGCCCTCTATTTTTGCAGCTCTTGCTGTGATCTCGTCATGCAGAGCCTGTGCGGTTTGCAGGTGGGAATAGCTCATATCTTCAAAGTTGATGGAGACAAACTGCGTCGGGCTGACACCGGACTCTGTGAGTTCCTGCTTGATCAGTTCCAGCATGACCGACTTCCCGCAGCGGAGGATACCGGTCATGACCTTGATCAGCTCTGTTCCGATAAAAGGACGGATACGGCTCATATACAGTTCGCGTTTGATCATAAGTCTTTGCCCCCTTTCCATGGCAAATCGCAGTATATCACATTTATGTGTGAGATTCAACGACTGAATTGCAATTTTATAAGTTATAACTGATAAAACGCAAAATTCGGCAATGAGTCTCAGATAAACCTTGAAAAATGAAACGACCACCGGCGGTCATGCCGATGGCTGTGTGCTTTATCAGAATTTTGCTCGACTGGGAGGCAGCAGTGCACAGCGGAAACTTGACTTTTTCACGCGGCTGCTATATATTTTTAGTGTACCATCAGTTGACAAGGGCAGACACGGTTTTGCCGGGCAGAAAAACGCCCATGCTGCCTCAAAGCCCTTGACAATACACAAAGTATTGCC
>CAKTNU010000181.1 GCA_934589325.1 uncultured Oscillospiraceae bacterium
GAGATATGCTTGTGACAATAATTGTCCGTCCGCATGCCAGATTTGAGCGTGACGGCAGCTCCGTGCTGCTGGAGCAGGAGATAAGCTACGCTCAGGCGGCGCTCGGCGCGGAGATAGAGGTCCCGACGCTGGATGGCAAGGTCAAGCTGACCATCCCCGAAGGCACACAGCCCGATGCGGTGTTCCGTATGCGCGGCAAGGGTATTCCGTATCTGCGCGGCAGCGGACGCGGCGATCAGTTCGTCACGATCCGTATATCCGTGCCGAAGAACCTGACGAGTGCTCAGAAAGAGCTGCTGCGTCAGTTTGCCGCGAGTACCGGCGAGGCTGACACATTGAAGAGCGGCCTGTTCAATAAAAAGAAAAAATAAAAGAAATATAAGATCAGAGCGGCGATGTTCTTTAACATCGCCGCTCTGATCTTATGCTCTGCAGTCATATACCGCAGAATCGATCAATTATATCCGGTAGGGACACCGGATTGCAGGGGTTTCATTTTTTCCTGATATCGCTGAACTGTACGATTTTGGCCTGCCCGGAGTTCTTCCCGTCCCGCTTTGGCAGCTTGTGCTTTACGCCGTCAGGCGTGACGATATATGTGTTTTCAAGCAGTTCTATCGTGCCGCGGCGCCATTCCTCGATGTATTCACGGCGCAGCACGGCGCGTTCCTCCTGCTCCGCCTCGGTCAGCTCGCGGGTCTTGGCCAGACGCGCCAGTTCGTTTATTCTATCGAGCTTAGTCTGTTCCATTCTGGTTCCTCCCGGTCATCCTATCGTACCCAGCTCGTCAAGCGTCAGCTCGAAAGCGGGAATGAAATGTTCCATGAAATACTTTACTTCGGGCAGAGGGTTTGCTTCAAGTTGCTCTCTGTTCTGCTTTTCCGCAGAGAGAAATTCGTTGTTGCCGGCCTTTCGTTCCTCAATGCATTTGATATAGGCTGAGAGCTTGTCGGCAGCCTTTACGATGTCGTGCAGACGCTCCTGCGTCTCGCCGATCAGCAGAGGTTCGTAAGCGCCGCGGATCTCTTCCGGCAGCGTGTCCAGCAGCATATTGCAGGCCAGATGCTCTACCTGCCGGTATGCGCCCTTGATGTCCTCGCTGTGGTACTTTATTGGCGTAGGCAGGTCGCCGGTGAGGATCTCGGAGCTGTCATGGAACAGCGCGACTACGGCGGCCTCGTTCGGGTCGCATGGAATGCCCATCACGTCGCGCCGGATAACGCCCAGCGCGTGGGCGATAACGGCGACCATGTGGCTGTGCTCCTGAATATTTTCCGGCAGTGAATTGCGCATCAGGCTCCAGCGGACGATGTAGCGCATACGCGATATGTAGGCAAAGAAGTTTTCGCTCATAAATTTCTCCAGATAAGTTATTCCGATTTTTATTGATTATAATACGTGAGTACGAAATTTTCAACTGTGCCGGGCGTCATAAGCAAAAAATTCCCGGAAATTCAATAAAAATCGAGCTTTCCTGTTGATTTTTGGCCGGACTGGTGTTAAAATTCAATTTTGTGTTGAAAATAATTTCAGAGACAAATTTTACGCAGGGGAGTTGCGATAAATGGACAAACTCAGAAACGTAGCCATAATTGCTCACGTCGACCACGGCAAGACCACGCTGGTGGACGAGATGCTCAAGCAGTCCGGCGTGTACCGCGAAAATCAGGAGGTCGTTGACCGTGTTATGGACTCGAACGACCTGGAGCGTGAGCGCGGCATCACGATAATGGCGAAAAATACCGCCGTATGGTACGGCGACACCAAGATAAATATAGTCGACACCCCGGGTCACGCCGACTTCGGCGGCGAGGTGGAGCGCATACTCAAAATGGTCAACGGCGTTATCCTGCTGGTAGATGCGGCCGAAGGCCCGATGCCGCAGACCCGCTTCGTGCTCAGCCGTGCGCTCGAGCTTGGGCACCGCGTCATCGTCGTCGTCAACAAGATCGACCGCCCCGACCAGCGTATCCACGAGGTAGTTGACGAAGTGCTGGAGCTGCTGATGGATCTTGACGCGACCGACGAGCAGCTCGATTCCCCGATGCTGTTCTGTTCAGGGCGGCAGGGAACTGCAAGCTATTCACCCGACGTACCGGGCACCGATCTCAAACCTCTGTTTGATACTATTCTGGAGTATATCCCCGCACCCGAGATGAATCTCGAGGCTCCGTTCCAGATGCTCGTCTCCAGTATCGACTATAACGAATATGTCGGCCGTATTGCCATCGGCCGCATAGAACGCGGCGTGATAAAGCAGAATCAGGAGATAGAGGTCTGCAACTACCACACGCCGGATGAGCCGCCGATGAAGGCCAAGGCGGTCTCGCTCTATCAGTTTGACGGGCTGAACAGAGTTCCTGTGACCGAAGCCGGTGCGGGCAATATCATTGCCATGAGCGGCATAGGCGATGTCACTATAGGCGACACGATATGTGCCCGAGGCGCGGCCGAGGCACTGCCTTTCGTCAAAATAAGTGCTCCGACGCTGGAAATGACCTTCTCGGTCAACAATAGTCCCTTTGCAGGCCGCGAGGGTAAGTTCGTCACTTCTCGCCAGATCCGTGAGCGCCTTATGCGTGAGACGCTGAAGGACGTGTCTCTCCGCGTCAGCGATATTCCCGACAGCACCGACAGCTTTAATGTTGCCGGCCGCGGCGAGATGAGCCTGTCAATACTTATCGAAACTATGCGCCGTGAGGGTTACGAATTTCAGGTATCGCCCCCGCGTGTGCTGTATCAGGAGATAGACGGCAAGAAGTGCGAGCCTATCGAGCGCGTCGTCGTAGACGTGCCGCAGGACTCCATGGGCTCCGTCATGGAGAAGCTAGGTGCGCGTAAGGGCGAGTTCCTCGAGATGACGCCTGTCGGCAGCCGTATGAAGATGGAGTTCCTCGTTCCGTCCCGCGGACTGTTCGGCTACCGCAACGAATTTTTGACCGACACTAAGGGCGAGGGCATCCTTGCTTCCGTGTTTGAGAAATACGACGTGTACAGAGGCGATATCGCCCGCCGCAATACCGGCTCGCTCATCGCATTTGAAACCGGCGAGGCTGTGGCCTACGGTATCTGGAACGCGCAGGAGCGCGGCCTGATGTTCATCACTCCGGGCACTAAGGTGTATGCCGGTATGGTCGTCGGTGTCTGCCCGAAGTCGGATGACGTGCCCGTTAACGTATGCCGCACCAAGCACCTGACCAATACCCGTGCATCCGGTTCCGATGAGGCGCTGCGCCTTATTCCGCCTAAGCAGATGAGCCTTGAGCAGTGCCTTGAGTTCCTCGCAGATGACGAGCTGCTTGAGGTCACGCCCAAAAATCTCCGCCTGCGCAAGAGCATCCTCGATCACAGCCAGCGCATGAAAGCGGTAATGAGAAACAGATAATGATAGATACGATCCCCGTGCAGGCTGTAAAGTCCGCACGGGGATCGCAGCATTTGAACCATCACGGATAGGCTATCTTGAATCAGATTTGAAACAAGCAGAAAAAACCTCCTTCTACCACCGTGCGGATAGTAGAAAGAGGTTTTTATCATTTCAGAAATTCGGTATAGTTTCCGTACCAGACAACATTTTACGTATCAGCAGACCATTTTTGCAAATTATCTACCAAAGCAAAAAAGTTATGAGATATCAGCAAACTAACGAAAATCCTGCGAGTTCAGCAGCAAATTATGCCTTGCGAACCTTGTCCATGTGGCGGGTCAGGTCGAGCATCTTGTTGGAGAAGCCCCACTCGTTGTCGTACCA
>CAKTNU010000182.1 GCA_934589325.1 uncultured Oscillospiraceae bacterium
TGGTGACACTTTTATGATAAAGGATTTTATCTCTATGCTCAACCTTTTTCTATGGCTAAGGGGTCAGACGATGCGCCTGACCCCAACTTTTATTATAGAACCTGGCTCTTTTTTATTTCACAGACAAGGAGCAAGACAATGATCTTTTCAGATTCACCCCAGCAAAGAGCATTAGAACGGATGATGACAGCCGTCCCAAGGTTCCTTCCCCAAGGAGGCGGCACAATGGTGCGTCACCATTTTGCGTACACAGCAGAAATGTGCGACTGCCGGTACTGCCTGTATTACTGCAGAAAATGTACGGCCGATAGCTGCCTCTGCATCGAGGAACGAATCCTTGCCGGAGCAGCAAGCCGATCCGAGGTCATGACCGAAACCATGAAGGATATCCATAACGCTGCCTTTCGCAGACGGCTCAGTCAATTCATCAGAGAAAATGAGGAACTACCTATGAACTTTAGAAACGAAAAACACTGCTTGGCTTTCGACGAGGCCGTCCGCAAACTCAACAAGAAAAACTTCGCATTGATGGCAGCGATCTATCTGCTGACTGCTGAACACAGGCTGTGGATGCAAATCAAACGCTTCGTCGAGAGAAATGAGATCAAGTTCGACAGCTTCAGGCCGAAGGACAGCACCGAGAACGGATATACCCTCCTCTGCTGTGCCAAGGATCTCTATCTCGGGACAAAGCACATCACGATCAGCGACCTTGCAGACACCGAACTCGTAGCGCCCAAGATGTTCGCTCTGATCTGCAACGCTATGGCGATCCGCAGATTCGGTTTGGGCGTCATTCAATATAAGGAAAGGAACGCTCAGAAATGATCAAAATCAGAATCAGAAACGCCGGTCACGAGATCGACATCCGCTTTCCGATCAGCGAGAGTGAACTGTTCGCAAAGCTCGGTGAAATCCATGCTGTCGAAGGCAGGGACGCCGCACAGTCAGCCTATGTGACGGAGGTTTACTGGCCGGAGGAATTCTCGGCTATGAAAAACTGGTACGCCAATCTGGATGAGCTGAACTATCTCGCCAGAAGAATGGAGAGCTTTGATACCCTCGAATACGACCAATTCCTCATTGGCATCTCCAAGCTGGACAGCAAGGAAGTGAAGGATCTCATCAATCTGACCTTTAATCTAAACCGCTTCACCCTTTGCCAAGATGTCAGCAGCTACGGAAAGATCGGCAGAGCGTATGTGTTAAATACGGAAGGCTCCGTCCCCGCCTATGATGAAGATGATCCGAAATACGCCGCAATCGGCAAAGAGCTTATCAATCGAGGTCTGGCGCAGATCACTGCAAAAGGGCTGCTCATCTACAATCCCCTTGAGAAGTTGACCGAGGTGTACGACGGATAGACCTTTCCCGAATACTACTACGAAAGCACCATTGCCAGTGCGGAGGTCAGCTACAACGGACGTACCGAGCTGCTCCTGCTCCCCGGCGAAGAACTCGCAATCAAAATGCTTTGTTGTCTTGAAATTGACTACATCGCCGCAATACTCTTGCCGCGTAAGGATATGGGTTAAGGTGGCTTTATTCCACTTGCAGCGGTTATCCTCATTGAGCGCCTTGTTTTTACACGTCCCCCGTCCCCTGTCTTTCATGTAGAAAGTGGGGGTAGGGATTAGAAGCCGTAGCCGGAGGTAGTGAGGGTGGACTTGACTTCGCCGGCATTGTAGCAGTTGATAATGGTGTTAGTTACAGAGCTGGAGGAGTAAGCGTAGCCGACCACACCGCCGAATGCGGCGCTGGAGCTGTTGTAGCTGCCGGTGACCGTGCCGTAATTGCAGCAGCCGTCAACGGTAGTTCCCGGTGTAGCGGTGGTGGAGGAACTGCCGCCGATGTAACCGACGACACCGCCGAGAGGAGAGCTGTTGGTATAGGAAGGCTCGACTGTCGCATAGTTGCGGAGATTGCGCAGGGTGGAGGCAATGGCGCAGCCCACGATGCCGGCGGTCTTGCCCTGACCCTTGACATAGCCGCGGACCGTCAGATTCTCGATCGTTGCGTTCTTGACGGAGCCGAACAGTGCAGAATAGCTGTAGTAAGATACATACAGACCGGAGATGGTGTGATAGCAGCCGTCAAAGCTGCCGCCAAAATATCTAGTATCGCCGGTGCCGATCGGGCGGAAGGTGTTCGAAGCGCTGCCTTCCAGATCAATATCGGCCGTGAGCTTGAAGGACAGACCCTCACAGGTGTCACCGTTGTAGACCCGATCGCTCAGCGCCTTCAGATCCTCAGCGGTGGAGATCAAAATGGTGTTCTCAGTAGTGCCCGAATCGCCTGTGTCGGACGATTCCTTTGCGCCGCAGAGACAGACGCCGAGCGCATCGTAGGTATGTGCTTCGTTGGTGATCGTGTAGATACAGCCGTCGTCGGTGCATGCGGCGTTGTGAGTGCCGTCGCTGTTGTCTGTATAGACCAAGTTATGCTGTGTAGCAGACGACCCGCCATAGGAGGGGTCCTCCAGTGTGCTGAGGATCGTAGCGGAGGGAGTGAACCCTCTTCTTCCCAGTCACCGTTCAAGCCGTACAGGCCTTCGAAATTGCTGCGATATGCCGACTTGCAGTAGATCGTCGTAACATCGGCATAGTAGGTGTATTCCAATACTCCGTCAAGACCGGTCGGGCAGTCGCCGTAGAAGTAGACACCTTCCAGATCGTCCTCGCCGGGAAGGCTGCCGACATACTTAACGGTGCTTGGAATAACGATATTTTTTACGCCGGTTACGGAGGAAAATGCGCCGGCACCGATAGAGACGATCGTCGTGCCGTTGATTGCCTTGGGAATGACGATATTTGTGTCATTACCGGAGTATTTAGTGATGGAACCGGCCGTGCTGACCGTAAACGCGGAGGCTGGGGTGGGTTCCGGTGTTTCTTTTGCGGGGGAGAAAGTGGCGGCTGCCTGCGCCGGAAGCAGAATACCGGCCAACAGAGAAACGCACAGCACTAAAACCGCAAAACGATGCAGAGTCTGCTTGAACAGTTTCATGTTTTTTGCTCTTTTTTGAATTTCGTTATTCTTGCTGAAGAATAACCGCCTATATTTTAGCATGGGAGCATAATAAAGTCCAATCTGCGTTCTGTATTAAAGAACGATATTCTACAATTTGGAATTTTTGCGAATAAATTCAAAAAAACTCATTTGCGGTAAAAGACTCCCGACCCAGAAAAAGAAACGTGCCGTCCGCACATCTGCGGACGGCACGTTACATTATGTATGAAGAACAAAATTCCAGCTGTCGCGGCACATATCCTCCAGTGTTTTTTCCGCAGTCCAGCCCAAAAGCTTCTGCGCTTTTTCCACATTGGCGTAGACGACGGGAAGGTCGCCCGGCCTGCGCGCGCCGTAAACATAGGGGACGGGGACGCCCGCGGCGCGCTCGAAGGCATCGACAAGCTCCTTTACGCTGACGCCGCGCCCGGTGCCGAGGTTGATCGGCTCCGCGCCGCAGTGCGAAGCCGCATAGTCCAGCGCCATCAGGTGCCCCCGCGCAAGGTCGACGACATGAAGATAGTCGCGGACGCAGGTGCCGTCCGGCGTGTCGTAGTCGCTGCCGAAGATCGTAAGCTTTTCCAGCTTTCCGGCGGCAACGCGGGCGATATACGGCATCAAATTGTTGGGGATGCCGTTCGGGTCGTCGCCGAGAAGACCGGATTCATGCGCGCCGATGGGGTTGAAATACCGAAGCAGGACAGCCGAAAAATCG
>CAKTNU010000183.1 GCA_934589325.1 uncultured Oscillospiraceae bacterium
CACAGCTTCTGCCGTGCGGGCTTCGCTGTTAATAGCGTGCCGTTATGTAGCCATCAGGCGCAGCTGCACCCGCCGCCGCAGAACGGCGAAGGCCCGGCGTTGTAGGCGTAGCCGGTCGGGTAGCGGACGACGCCCGCCATCTGCCCGGCCAGTTCCAGCGCGTTGACCTTATCCCGCAGCTGCTGGATCGTGTTCGCCTGCATCATCGCGCGGGTCTGCTCGCCCTCCGCGTGAATCGCGGTGGTGATGTCGCAGGTCTGCCGGTCCATCTGGGCGGACAGGTTGGCCGTGGCCAGGCGGTTTTCGCAGCAGCAGCTGGCGATCTGCTGCTGGATGCCGTTGCCGGTCGCCATGATTGTCTGGTTAAGGTTGCTCTGGCCCAGGGCCACCTCCTTGCCAAGCTGGCCGAGGCCGCCCTGCATCTCAAAACCGAGATTGCAGACGCCGTTGCCCAGGTTGGTCAAACGGTCGTTCAGCTGGCCGAACTGCTGGCCGTACAGGATCTCCTGCTGGCTGGCCGCGGTGGCATACTGCCCATATTCTCCCTGCCGGTTCCAGCCGTTCAGGCCGCCGCCCATGAATACGAACAGAAACAGGATGATGATCCACCACGCGCCGTTGCCGCCCCAACCGTCGTTGTCATTCGCGCCGCGGGTGACGGCAGCGATATCGGAAAGGCTCATGTTATCCATTGCGTTTTTCTCCTTTCAAAAAAATCTATGATAAACCGTTGCGCACCGGCCTATCTCAAAAACTGCGCCAAGTCCTGGGCCTGCTGTTTCAGGGCGTCGAACTGCTGCTGCGTCATCCGCCCATCGGCCAGCATCTGCCGGACTTGCTCCTCTGCCTTTTGCGGCGTCATACCCGCCGCAAATTTGCGAAATTCGGCCACCATGGCCAGGGGGTTATTTGGCAGCCGCGGGCCGCTTGCCTGGGGCTGCAGAAACTGCATCAGCGGGTTGCTTGCCATTTACGATCTCCTCCAATCTTGTTAGGCGTGTGTCCAAACTGGACACATCCACCGCGGGGGCGGTCTGGTGCGGGGCAATGTCGAACGGCTGCACCGTCTTGTACCCTGCACCGTCGGTCTGGCACAGCCACACGATGGGCGCGTTGTCGTCCATCACAAGGGCGTTGCTGTTGGGGGCCATTTGCAGTGCCCGCGCCCCCGGCTCGCCGTTGACGTGGATGATCTCGTACCGCTGCGCCGTCTGCTGCATCATGCTGCCCGGGTTGTAGGGCGTCTGGCCGTACCCGCCGGGCTGGCCGTACATGGCCGGGTAGGCCATCGGGCTGTTATAATAGGGCATCGTGCTCACCTCTCTTTTATCATTATTGTAATACAGCGCACATTTTCGCGTGCGCCATATCTACGCCAACTTTACGCCATATTTACGCCAATTTTTGCAGAAAATTCTAAAAAATCTTTGCAAAAGCCCTTGACAATACATCTCTAGCGTTGTATAATATAGGCACAGTAAGAGATAAGCAACCACACAACAGGAGGAAAATAAAATGACCACCATTTCTAATGCTATCTACGCCGCCACCAACACTTCCGTCAACAGCAACGATGTTATCGCTGAAATCCGCGAGGCAATTTCCAGCGCCGCCATGGACAACGGCAAGCAGTGGGTCACTGGCCAGGATGACGCCCTGTGCCGCTGGGAGTACTACGTCGACTACAACCGAGAGGATGAGCTTGACGAGGACGGCGAACTGATCCAGTCCGATGAGACCATAACGCTCCTTAGCATCCGCATCCTGCCCCGCTCCGCCAGCTCTGCCTTTGTAAAAGCCGGCAACCAGGTAGGCGTAGAAATTACCGTGGACGTCAACATCGAACTTTAATTAAGGAGGCCCCACATGGAAATTACAATCACCGAATACGCCGCCCGCCACAACCGCAGCCCCGTCACCGTCCGTCAAAAGGCCCTGCGCGGCGGCTTCAAAACGGCCCGCCGCGTCGGTCGTGACTGGCTCATTGACGAAGACGAACCCTACACCGACAACCGCCTTGCAGCACCCCCGCCGCCGGACCTGTGGCAGCTGACCAGCGGCCACCGCTACGACACCATCAGCGACGCGGGCGCGGTCAAAATCGCCAATGATTCCTTCTCCGTTCTGGTTCCCACCGGCGCAGGCGACGGTGATTCCGCGTTCTGCATCTATAACGACGGCGAGATAGACACCGCGCCCCTCACCTACTTCACGTTGATTTCCGGTAGATTCAACATCTACGACTACGATTGCGGCAGCACCGTCGCAGAGACTGTGGAGGGTTCCTTCCAGGTCTACTACTCTTCCGGCATCGTATTTTTTATAAAAACAGAATAAAAAAACAGCGGTCGCACCGGGCAAACGCCCAGCACGACCGCTGTTTTATATTTTCCTGATTTTATCCACGACCGCCCGCACCAACCGATTGACCGTGCGTTCGCTGCAGTTCATTTCCGCAGCGATCTCTGCGTTGCCCAGGCCGCGCCGCCTGTAATCCAGCACCGCCCGCTCGTCGTCGGTCAGCATAAAGCAAATTCTGTTATACGTCGCCAGGTCAACACAGAAATCGAACCGGCGCACGCAGTAAATTATTTATCCTTCGTGCTCTGCTTCACGCACTGGTTGGCGTAGACCGCCCCCGCCGCGCACAGCACGCCCTGGACAACGGCAGTAAAAACCGCCATGGCCGCGTCCTGACCACCGCCGATGGGCGAAGTCGCCAAAACGTACAGCGCAGCCAGCACAACGCCCACTGCGGCCAGCACCGCCGGGATAAGCTTGTCCGCCACAGCCGTGCTGGTTTTCAGGCAATAGCCAACGAAAATCAGCGCCGGAATCAGCACCAGCAGTTCAGGTTTGATGTAGTTCATGTAGTCGATGTTCATATTAAGCCTCCTTGCGCATGTCGCGCTCTAAATCTGATATGCGGTGGTTCGCCACCTTGATCTGCTCTTCCAGCACCGGCACGCGCTGCGCAAAGTTATTGTGCTGCCGTACCTCGCGGGTCAATTCTTCTAGCTTTGTATCCGTCACCGCCTGTGCGGTGGCGATTTTTTGTTCGGTTCGGCGGGCGCTGAACAGGTTTGTGATGATAACCCCCACCAACCCCAGCCCGCTTGTGATTATCGCGACAATAATCGCATCCATTAACGTCCCTCTCCGGGCGTCACGCCCACTGCAATATCTGCGCATTAGCCCACGTATTTGGCATGGTACGCCCTGTCGTTATCGAGGTTGTACTTTTTGGCAACCGCATAGAACTCCATCGCCGCAGCATTCGGCAGGACGACGTGATCCAGCCAGACCTCCTGATGCGTCGGCGCGGCGGGCTTGTCCTCTTTGATGGCGGCATCATACCGCGTCAGATTGAACTGCTTCACGACCGCCAGCAGACTTGCGGTATACGTCGGGCTGGTCGCCCAGCCGTCGGTGCGGATATACTCGCACGCTTTGTTGATGTCGGCGCAGCCGACGAGATTGCTGTACCGGGGCATCGTCGTGAGCTTTTTGATGTAGTCCTCGACGCAGGCGGCCATCGTATCGTAGGCGCGGAAGCCCGCAGTGATGGTGATGTACTTGCTGCCGTCCCATTCCTTGGTGGTCTTGTTGTAGACGCGACCGCTCCAGTTGCTCGCCTTGATGCCGAACAGGTTGTTGGCCTGTACAGCAAGCTCGCTGGTGCCGTAGGCGCTTTCCAGACACGCTTGCGCAATGCAGAGC
>CAKTNU010000184.1 GCA_934589325.1 uncultured Oscillospiraceae bacterium
CCCCTACGTCGTGCTGAACGTTCAGCGCTGGGGTACCGGCCTCGGCTCTCTCGAATCCGGTCAGGCAGACTATAACCGCGACTGCAAGGGCGGCGGTCACGGCGACTATCATAACATCGTCTATGCACCCTACAACATTCAGGAAATGGTAGACGATATATACAACGCATGGGAGATAGCCGAGAAGTACCGTATCGGCGTCACAATCTTCTCCGAAGCGGTCCTCGGCCAGATGATGGAGGGCGTTGAGATGCCTCCCTTCAAGAAGAGAGAGGGCGAGCTTGACTGGGGACTTGACGGCACCGGCACCAAGGGCATGAGATACCCGCAGGGCGCAGGTAAGGCAGTCCTCGATTACGAGCGCAAGAAGTACGCTGCCGTTACTGAAGAGATGCAGGCATGGGAGTGCTATGAGACCGACGATGCGGAAAATGTCCTCGTTGCGTTCGGCCTGCCCGCAAGAGTCTGCATGGATGTTGTAAAGAAGCTGCGCGCCGAAGGCGAAAAGGTCGGTCTGCTGCGTCCCCGCGTTCTGTGGCCGTTCCCGTGGAAGGGCTTTGAGGAGCTGCATGAGAAGAACCCGAATGTTAAGCGTTTCATCTCCGTGGAGACGAACGATCTTGGTCAGATGGTCGATGACGTTGCTCTGGCGGCGAAGAAGGCGGGCTACAATGTCCCGACTTACTGCTATGCTCACAGCTGCGGCGTACCCGGCGTGAAGAAGGTCACGGCAGAGTACAGGGCCATCGTTAACGGCGACGTAAAGGAGAGATACTGATGACGATAGTAAAGAAACAGCCCGAGAAGCTGAAAAATCATGCACTCTGCCCCGGATGCGGGCACGGCGTCGTGCTGCGTCTCATCGAAGAGGTTATCGAGGAGCTTGGGCAGGAGAATAACCAGATAGGTATCATGGGCGTCGGCTGCAGCTGCACCGGATCCCCGGCGCTTGCTATAGACCGTTTCCAGGCAGCACACGGCCGTGCCGCGGCGACTGCGGAGGGCGTCAAGAGAGTCCGCCCCGACGTGCTCGTATTTACCTATCAGGGCGACGGCGACGGCTACACCATCGGTATTGCCGAGAGCCTGAACGCTGCATACAGAAACGAGAACATCACACAGATAGTCATAAACAACAATAACTTCGGCATGACCGGCGGCCAGATGAGCTGGACCACTCTTCCGGGTCAGCGCACCGAGACCAGCACCAAGGGCAGAGACTGCTCGCTCACCGGCAACCCCTTCCATTTCCCGGAGATGGTAGCTGACTCCAAGGGCTTCCACGTGGCATATGCGGCCCGCGGCGCCGTGTACGATGTCAAGACAATCAATCAGACCAAGCGCATGATACGCAACGCTTTTGAGGCTCAGCTCAATAACGAGGGCTATTCCGTTGTTGAAGTTCTGTCGGCATGCCCGACGAACTGGCATATGACTCCCATGCAGTGCAAGGAGCGTCTGATGGGCGCCGTCGCCGAGGAGTACCCCATCGGCGAGTTCAAGACCAGAGGATAAGGGGGATATATAATGAAAGAAATAATTTTCGCAGGCTTCGGCGGCCAGGGCGTCCTGACCGGCGGACTGATAATTGCTTATATGGCTGCGGGCAAGGAGCTCGAGGCCGTATGGATGCCGGCCTATGGCCCGACCATGCGCGGCGGCAAGGCAAACTGCACCGTCAAGTACGGCGAGGAGCCGGGCGAGCGTATCGGCAGCCCGGTCATGGAGGAGGCTGACATCCTTATTGCGATGAACGAGCCCTCTCTCGACTATCTTGAGTTCTGCAAGCCGGACGCAAAGGTGTTTGTAAACTCCAATGCTGTCCCTGCAGATCATGTCTATCCTGAAGGCGTGGAGGTCACGGCTATCGACGTCGTCGAGCTTGCGGCCGAGGCAAACAACGTCAAGGGTCAGAACCTTGTCATGATGGGCGCGGTCATCAAAAAATGCGGTCTGTTTGACCTTGAATACACCGAGCAGCGTATGTGCAAGTTCTTTGAGGACAAGGGTAAGGGCAAGTTCAATGCCGGCAACCTTGCCGCTCTCAGAAAGGGCTTCGACGCGGTCTGATACAGCTCTTTTTCTCTCTTTTCACTCCATATGATCGTCCGGAAATTTATTTCCGGACGGTTGTATAGGGCGGGATTTTATATTATAATACGTGTAATTTTTATTTTTATCAATCCCTCCGGAAGCAGAGATGCTTTCGATGCGCATTGTAATGAAAAGCCACAACACAATAAGGAGAATTTCCAATGCAGATAATTTTTTTACTTATAGTAGCTGTCCTTGTGGCTTTTTCATTTGCTTTGTCAAAGCAGATAAAAAGCGATAAAGACTTCCTCGTCCCGAAAGACGGCCTGCCGTTTATCGTGGTCGCGTTTACCATGGCTGCAAGTCAGTTCGGCAGCAGCATGCTTATAGGCGGCGTGCAGCAGGCGCAGCAGCAGAGCGTGGGGCAGGGCTTCTACCCGGCTGTGTACACGCTGCTCGCGGCTTCGCTCTCGTGCTTCATAAACGTATTCATCTCTCCGCGTTACCGCAAATTCGGCGATTCCGTTACGCCGCCGGACTTTATTCAGGTGCGTTACGGCAAAAGCAAGTTCATGCGCGGCTATCACGCGATAGCGTATTTCTGCTCTATAACCTGCGTACTGGTTTCGCAGTTCATCGGCTTTGCCAGCATGAGTACAGCAGTCGGCTTTTCGACAACATTTTCCGTTATCCTCTGCGCCGTGGTCGTATGTCTGCTGGCGATGGGCTCCGGCATGATCGGCGTTGCGATGACCGATATGATACAGTATGCGGCGATAATGATACTGCTTTTTATGAGCTGCTACTTTTCAATCAAAAAGCTCGGAACCGTCGGCGTTACGGTGGCGAATCTGGCGTCAGAGTCGTTTTTCCCGACCCCTGCTCTTAAATCAAAGTTTTTTTACACTCTCTGGCCGATGCTGATAGGCAATCTGTTTACGTATGAGTACTTCATGCGCTTCATGTCCTGCCGCAGTGAGCGGGAGGCGAAGCGCGCATCGTTCACTGCCGGACTCGTGCTTATGCTGACGGCGTTTCCCGTTGCGCTTCTCGGCGCTGTCGCGAACTACTGCTATCAGGGCGCCGATTCTGTGGCGGTGTTCGGCCTCATAGTCACGAATGATATGCCCGGCTGGTTCGGCTTCCTGCTGATAGCTACCGTCCTTATGGCGGTGCTTACCTCGGCTGATTCGCTGCTTGGCTCCATATCCGGCATAGCGTCGCGGGATATATACGGTACGCTGATATGCGGTAGCCGGGAAGCTAAGCATACAAAGCTTGTAGCGCGTATATCCATGGTCGTCGTTGCCGCGGTCGCCGCATTATGCGCACTGCACTTCAAGCAGATCCTGCAGATATCCTTTTTCTTCTCGCCGCTGACCTCGGGTACGATGTTTGCTCCAATGATAGTCGGCCTTTTCTGGAAGGGCGCGAACAAGAAGGGCGCAATAGCAGCAATGATCTGCTCAGCGCTTTCGGGCGTGCTGCATCTTACGGGTGTCATAACACTGTTTGACCGCGTTGCGGGACCGGCGCTTATAGGCACTGCCGCGATAGTCGTATTCAGCCTGCTTTTCAGGGATAAAAAATAAACTGCGGCTTGACCGCAAGGAGGCAGCATGGATTTCCTCAATAAAATTGCGCCGTATCTGCTGATAGCGATAGTATTCATATTCATCTATTA
>CAKTNU010000185.1 GCA_934589325.1 uncultured Oscillospiraceae bacterium
CCTTTACGGTATCCGTCGAGCAGGTGATGCCGGTAGTGGAGCACTCGTCGCCGTTTGAATCCATAAGCGTATAGCCGGTGTCTACCGAGTAGGTGCTGGTTATGCCGTCCTCGCCGAATGTGACCCAAGCGTAGGATATATTGTTGATATATACCTCGGGGCCGGTGACGGTTATAGTCGACGGTTCAAATACCGGCATTTCGGCGGTATAGCCGTCGGCAGGCTGTGCATCAAATGTGCCGCGCACTGGCACGGTTCTGGATGCCAGCTGTGATACCATAAAATTCACAGTCTCCGGAGTTTTCTTGCTTACGGTTATATTTTTTTTGTCCGTCCCGTCAGGAAATACGATATCATAGGTCTGCGAGGTGTACGCCGCCTGCGCGAGCTTGCTGACATCGACCTGTGCGACGAGGTCTCCGGCATCCATGCCTCCGATTATACGGCGGGGTCCCGTGACCTCAACGGTGACGGTATTGGTGTCAAGATCTGTGATGACCATGTTCCGCGAAGTGCGCAACTGATCCTCACCCGCTAGCTCCACACGGACGCCGCGGAATATAGTGGTTATCTCCTCTGCGTCGGTACTGCTGAAGTATATCCACATTGCCAGCGCCGCGAGGAAGGAGACGATCATCCAGAACACATGACTGTCATACAGTTTTCTCATCGGGCTTGTTTTCTTCATGCTTTTTCACCTTGAAGAGCTTCTTGAGATGCCCCAGGAAGCCGGGCTTGTTATTCTCCTCGTCGTCGGAGATAAGCTCCGAACGCAGCAGCTTTTCAAATACCGTTGCAGTCAGGTGCCGCTTGAGCATCCCCTCTATCGCAACGGAAACAGAGCCTGTCTCCTCCGAGACGATTACGACCACGGCGTCAGACTGCTCACTCAGGCCTATACCGGCTCTGTGGCGCATACCGAGATCCTTGCTCAGGTTTGTGCTCTTGGTAAGCGGGAGGACGCATCCTGCAGCAGCTATCCTGCCGTCACGGATTATCACCGCTCCGTCATGCAGCGGAGCTTTGTTGAAAAACAGGTTCTTCAGCAGCTCCGCAGTCGTATCGGAATTAATTATGGTGCCGGTACTCATGATATCATTAAGCTTCACCTTGCGCTCGAATATTATCAGTGCGCCGGTACGTGAAGCCGACATCTCCGTGCAGGCAAGCACGGTCTGCGCTATAGCCTGCTCAGTCGCGGAGCTGGAAACGGTCTTGCCGGTAGAGAAGCTGCTGCCCATACGCTCAAGCACACGCCGCAGCTCCGGCTGGAACAGGATAAGCAGCGCGATAAGGCCCAGTTCGACCGCCCGCTTCAGCAGGGAGTTTATCATCGTCAGCTTGAAGATGTCCGACAGCCAAAGAGCCACAAGTATAAGTATCAGGCCCTTGGCAAGATTATAGGAATTTGTGCGCCGGACAAACCATATTGCTTTATAGATCAGGTAAGTGACTATCAGGATATCGACCGCGTCCGAAACGCGGATCGTCGCCAGATAATTGCCCGCCCATGATAGAGCATTGCTTATAACTTCCATAGAAGTGACCTCATTCGTGCATATAGGAAAGCATAGTAACACACCATGCCATAATAATCACTTTATTATAAATCATCTTTGCAAAAAACGCAAACATTATTAAGCAAGATTTATATTTATTTCTTTCAGCATATCGGCAACGGTGTCTATCTCCCGCTCGGTATTGAACGGAGAGAAGCTGAAGCGCAGCGTTCCCGTTGAAAGCGTACCTGCGGTACGGTGCGCATACGGCGCGCAGTGCAGTCCTGGCCGCGTACATACGCCGCGCTGTGACAGGAGCTGTGCCAGTGTCTCACAGTCGACACCGTTCATCCTTATGGAAAGGACGCCGGACTGGTTTTCTTTGTTCCCGGCAAACACCTCTATCCCGCTTATTTCACGCAGTCCGCACAGCATACGGTCAAGAAGCGCCCGTTCATGCGCGAGTATGGCACCGGTGCCGACTGCGGCAGCATAATTGATCCCTGCCAGAAGTCCGGATATACCGCACACGTTGTGAGTTCCTGCCTCCAAGCGGTCCGGCAGATAATCCGGCATGGTCTGCGCGATACTGTCTGACCCGGAGCCGCCGCTCATAAGCGGCCTTGCATCCGCGCCGCATATCAGTATTCCGGTCCCCTGCGGCCCAAAAAGGCCTTTATGACCGGGCATGGCAGCAAAATCCGCACCAAGCCGTTCAAAGTCAACATCCAATATTCCGGCAGACTGCGATGCATCTACAATAAACGGCACCCCTCTGCTGCGGCAAAGTGCGGCTATCTCATATATAGGCAGAACATAGCCGAAGGCGTTTGAAACATGTGTGCACACCACGGCAGCCGGTCTGCTTCTCCGCAGGCTGTCCTCAAATTCACCGAGTGTATTTTCGGTGTCGAACAGTCTGCTGCCAGCCGTGAGTATATCGTCCGTCAGCATGCGCAGCGGCCGTGTCACACTGTTGTGCTCGAAGCCCGAGACCAATACGCGGTCTCCGCGGCGGACAAGTGAGTTTATTGCGATATTCAGCCCGTGCGTTGCGTTCGAGGTGAATACTATATTCTCCGGCTGCGGCACTTTGAACAGCCGTGCGGCAGCCTCGCGGCAGGAATAGACCGTTTCGGCTGCACGCATGGCAGGCTCATGCGCACCGCGGCCCGGGCTTGCCATTGTCCGCATCGCGTTCACTACCGCATTTTCAACGCTGAGCGGTTTTATGAGGCTTGTCGCAGCATTGTCGAGATATATCATCGCACAAGCTCCCTATACTCACTGCCGTCAGTGCGGCTGAATATTTTTCCGCTTATCAGGCCGCTGCTGCGCAGAATGTCCAGCGCGGCGTCAAAATTCCGGTGCAGGCTCACGGCATAGCCGCAGCCGCTGCTGCTCAAGCCCTGCGGGGCCTTGACAACGGCGGCCGTTATGCCGGAGCGCTCCAGCAGTCTTGCGCTTTTCTGCGCATAAGTGAGCGAACGGCACATCAATAAATATTGCGTCATCACTGTCTCCCATCTGCCGCTTCTCCGTCGGCAAGCAATTCGGCGCAGGCAGACCGGTCATAAAAGCTCCGCAGAGTCTACAGGCTCTGCGGAGCTTTACACACTGTCCGCATGGCTCTTACTACATGATATGCAGCAGATGCAGGCAGGTGAGATCATTTAATTAAAACTACAGCATGCGCGGCAATGCCGTCGCCGCTGCCTGTGAATCCGAGTCCCTCCTCGGTCGTTGCCTTGACGCTTATAAGCTCTGCAGGTACGGACATCGCCTCAGCAATATTTTCGCGCATCGACATTATATGCCCTGCGAGCTTCGGTCGCTGGGCAAGCACTGTGCAATCCGCATTCTCAAGCTCGTACCCGCTTTCGCGCAGGCGGCGCATGACCTCCCGCAGAAGCACAAGACTGTCCGCGCCGAGATATTTGTCATCGTTATCCGGGAACAGCTTGCCTATATCGCCCATCGCGGCCGCACCGAGCAGCGCATCCATCAGCGCGTGGACGAGCACATCCGCATCGGAATGTCCAAGAAGTCCCCTTTCATACGGGATATCTACTCCGCCCAGTATAAGCTTTCTGTCCGGGACGAGCCGATGAACGTCATAGCCATGTCCTATCCGCATATTCGTCTCCTCTGTCTCTTAGTATTGCTTCGGCAAGCATCACATCGTTCGGCGTGGTAAGCTTGATATTGTTCGCATCGCC
>CAKTNU010000186.1 GCA_934589325.1 uncultured Oscillospiraceae bacterium
TGTCGGCGGTGTCCATGCAGTACTCCATGCCCTCAAACTCGTTCTCGACGAGCTTCTCGAACAGCTCATCGTCGAAGGAGGCGTGCTCGTACTCAAACTTGGGCTTGCCGATCTCCGCGACCATCTTGTCGATGAGGTCGAGGACGGGCTGAAGGTGCTCGTGAGCCTGAACGATGCCCTCGTACATGACGTCGTCGGGGACCTGATCGGCCTCGGACTCGATCATGACGATCTTCTTGTGGGTCGCCGCGATGGTGGTGATCATGCGGTTATGCTTGCGCTCCTCCTCGGTGGGGTTAAACAGGAATTTCTCGCCGTCCCAGCCGAGAACGATGCCGGCGATGGGGCCGTTGAAGGGAACGTCGGAGATGCTGACTGCGGCGGATGCGCCGATCATAGCGGTGATCTCGGGGCTGCAATCGCGGTCAACGGAGAGCACCTCGCAGGCGATGACGACGTCGTTGCGCAGGTCGCTCGGGAACAGGGGGCGCATGGGACGGTCGATGAGGCGGGATGCGAGGACTGCGGGCAGGCTGGGCTTACCCTCGCGGCGCATGAAGCTGCCGGGGATGCGGCCGACCGCGTAGAGCTTCTCGTTGAAGTCGACGGCGAGAGGGAAATAGTCGATACCGTCCTTGGGGCGGGCGGAGGCGGTGCAGGTGACGAGTACGGTGGTGTCGCCGTACTTTACGAGGACTGCGGCGTTGCAGAGCTCTGCCATCTTGCCGACCTCCATCGACAGAGGGCGGCCCTCGTACATGATCTCATACTTCTTGTAGTTGGGGAACTGCTTCTGGGTGATTATCATGTGAGTATCTCCTTTATATATTTGCGCATCCCGTGTGAGTAGACTCGCGCTTAGCACTTGAAGAAACGTTTATGAGCGGAAGCGTTTCTTCAAATACTAAGCCTCCGGGTACGCAGTTGTTACATGAAAACGATTAAAAAAGCATGGGGATTATTCAATTATCCCCATGCTCAATACCTTCATAACCTTCAGAAAGAGCTGAACGGCGAATTACTTACGGATGTTCAGCTTTGCGATGATCGCACGGTAACGCTCGATGTCCTTCTTGGCAAGGTAGTCAAGGAGGCGGCGGCGCTTACCGACCATTTTGTACATACCAAGACGGCTGTGGTCGTCGTTGGGGTGATTCTTGAGATGCTCGGTCAGCTCGCGGATACGCTGGGTGAGGATAGCGATCTGAACCTCGGGAGAGCCGGTGTCACCCTCGTGAGTGGCGTTTGCGGCGATAACGCTGGTCTTGACTTCTTTGGTGATCATAGTGATGATACCCCTTTCTTGAAATTCTAAACCCTGCGTCTAAGCTGTGGGCGGAAAGGCGACCGCATCGGCGGCATGACCCCGTAGCTGAGAGCGCGGGCGCATACTGTAGTATAATATCATCTATTCCCGGATAAGTCAACAGAAATTCCGCGAGATATTCCGGTTTTTTTGACCTAGTGGCATGACCCGAAACGGCATATGACTCATTCAGGTGCAATGAGCGCCGCCGGAAAGAGCATCTGCTCCTGCCTATCGAAGAAGCCGAGAGCGCATGACTTATAAGTCATGCGCTCTCGGTTTCACGGATCATTTACTGCACGGCGGAGCCGGCGGACTGATCCTGGTACAAATCCAGGAACTCCTCCAGGCAGAGGCCGTTTTCCATTATATACGTCGCGGCCTCGATGCCGACATAGCGGAAGTGCCACGGCTCATAGATTATACCGGTGATATCCTTTTTGTCGGTCGGGAAGCGGACGATGAAGCCGTACTCTTGGCAGTGCTGGCACATCCATTTATAGGTTGCAGTCTGCTCAAGCGACGAATCCTTCAGCTCATAGTACTGGTCGGTTATATCGCAGGCAAGGCCGGTCTGGTGCTCGCTGGTGCCGGGGCGGGCGACGATGGTTGCCGCGACCTCCTCACTGTAGCCCTGACCGATCTTGCGGTTGAACAGGTATGTCTGCTCGGAATATGTTCTGTAGCCGGAGGACAGATAGACGCTGAGACCCTCGGCGCGGGCGGCAGCGACAAATTCGCGCATTGGTTCGATTATGCGCGAGTCGAGCGGGATGCCCTCTATATAGTCAATGGGCGGCTCGTAGGTGCCGATGTCATGCGTCGGATTTGCAAGGATGAACTCCCAGCTCGTCAGATCGATATCGGGCAGCGAGTTTTCGACAGGCTCGGGCGTGGGCTCCGGGGTCTCGACCGGTGCTGCGGTCTCCTCGGGGACATCGGCCGGCGCCTCGACAGTGGGGACGGGCGTGGCCTCTGCTGCTTTTCTGCGCTCCTCGGCCAGCTGCTCAAACTCTGCCCCGTTAGTCCTTGCGGCGGCGGTGCCGCCGATATATATGGCCAAAAAAATCAGCAGCAGTACTCCCAAGACGATCCGGGTGCTTTTGTTTCTCATATATGTTATTCCTCCTGAAGGCTGCAATGCGCATGGATAAGCATAATAATAGCATTTTGCATTTGGCAGGTCAACTTAATTTTGTTGAAGAACGGCGCCGGGTCTGCTATAATTCATATACTATTACTGCCTGAAACGAAAAGAGGACGGAAAATGAAACTCACATGGTATGGCCACTCCTGCTTCCGGCTTGACAGCATCGACGGATCCGTAGTTTTTGACCCGTATTCGCCCGGGAGCGTTCCGGGACTGATCCTGCCGGAGCTCTGCGCCGATATGGTGATATGCAGCCACGGTCACAGTGACCACAACTATGCCGCCGGGGTGAAGCTGAGCGGGGAGACGCCGCACTTCACCATACGGCAGTTTGATACATGGCATGACGGCGCACACGGAGCAAAGCGCGGTAAAAACGTCATGACCCTTGTCGAGACCGAGGGGCTGCGTGTGCTGCATATGGGCGATCTCGGACACATGCTCGATGCCGATCAGCTTGCAGCGCTCGGACATGTCGACGTGCTGCTCATACCGGTAGGCGGTTTTTATACGATCGATGCGGCACAGGCTGTGGAGCTTGCGAAAGCGATAGCTCCGGGCATATGCGTGCCGATGCACTACCGCGGCGACGGCTTCGGCTACGACGTTATCGGCAGTGCAGAGGATTTCCTTGCGCTTATCGGCGGCGATATCCTGCGGCTTGACAATAATGTCATTGACCCGGCGGCCTTCCGGACGCCTGTTGCGCTTGTCCCAAGGTGCCCCCGCGGTTGACAGATTGTTAGTTATAGTATATAATTTTCCTATAGAAATTATAGGGATTGAAAAGCCCGGAGAGAGACATTCATGACCGACCGAATATCCCTTCTTTTTGAGCGATGTACCGGCTGCTGAACCAAGGCATATTATGATCACGGTACACCGAATAAAAGAGGGAGAAACATGTTTAAAGACTTAAAAGAGACTATCGAGGCATATAAAGCCCGTGACCCGGCGGCGCGCAGCTCGCTGGAGGTATATTTCCTGTATCCCGGCCTTAAGGCGGTCCGCAGCCATCGCAAAGCGCATTGGTGTTATGAGCATAACCTGAAATTCCTGGCACGGCTCATCTCGCAGAACAGCCGCCGCCGCACCGGTATTGAGATACACCCCGGAGCGAAAATAGGCAAGCGGCTGGTCATCGACCACGGCATGGGCATAGTCATCGGCGAGACTGCAGAGATCGGCGACGACTGCCTGATATATCACGGCGTAACGTTAGGCGGCACGGGTAAGGACGTCGGCAAGCGTCACCCGAC
>CAKTNU010000187.1 GCA_934589325.1 uncultured Oscillospiraceae bacterium
GTCCACGCCGAGGAAGGCAAAGGTTATGCCGACGGCCAGCGCGTCAATGCTCGTTGCGACGGCCATGAGGAACATGGTCTTGAAGCCGAAGTCGTCATTCAGCTCCTCGGACTTGCCGAAGGATTCCTTTATCATGTTGCCGCCGATGAAGGCCAGCAGCACGAACGCTATCCAGTGATCGATGTTTGTGATGAAATGCTCGAACCGGAATCCGAGCAGATAGCCGATGGTAGGCATGAGAAACTGAAAGCCGCCGAAATATACGCCGACAAGCAGCGCATGCTTGGGAGTGAGCTTTTTCACGCTGAGCCCCTTACAGATGGAGACTGCGAATGCATCCATGCTCAGACCGATGGCAATAAGTATCAGTTCAACAAAACTCATTGTGGCATGACCTCTATTATAAATATAGTTAGCTTCGGGCAAGTTTCATCATTCTATCGCGAGTTAACAAAAAAGTCAATAAAAACGGCTTGTATTTGAGATAGACAAGGGTTAATATTATATATAAACTTGGGCATAGTCTTAATATTGCATGAAAGGTCTATAAGCATGGAAGAGATTTATGATTTTCTGAAGGCCTGCGGGGACTATTTTCTCGCTACCTGCGACGACGGTCAGCCGCGTGTCCGTCCGTTCGGGACCGTGAATATATTCAACGGCCGCCTCTATATTCAGACCGGCAAGTCCAAATCCGTTTCGCGGCAGCTGCACAAAAACCCCAAGCTGGAGATATGTGCGATGAAGGACGGCAAGTGGCTGCGCGTTGAGGCGACTGCCGTCGAGGACGATGACCGCGCCGCAAGAGTCAGTATGCTCGATGCATACCCCGCGCTTCAGGCGATGTATTCTCCGGACGACGGCAACACCGAGGTGTGGTACCTCCGCAACGTCACTGCGACAATATATTCGTTCACTGAACCGCCCGTGGTATACAGATTTTGATACGGCGGACCGATGATAGGGGCGTATTGAATGGATAAAGTAAATATCCGCACGGCGCGTCCCGAGGATGCGCCGCGGCTGCTGGAAATATACCGGTATTTTGTCGAGAATACCGCGATAACCTTTGAGTATGAGGTTCCGACGGCTGAAGAGTTTGCCGGGCGTATCAGACATACGCTGGAGAAGTACCCGTATCTCGTCATTGAGCGTGACGGCGCGATCCAGGGCTATGCCTATGCCGGCCCGTTCAAGAGCCGTGCCGCCTACGATTGGGCGTGTGAACTGTCCGTGTATATAGACCGCGCTGCAGAAAAGTGCGGCCTCGGCCGGAAAATATATACCGCGCTGGAGGACGAACTGAGAAAGCTCGGCTATACGAATCTCTATGCCTGCATTGCCTATCCCGAGCGGGAGGACGAGTACCTTGACCGCAACAGCGTGGAATTTCACGCGCATCTCGGCTATAGGCAGACGGCGCATTTTGCGAAGTGCGCGTATAAGTTCGGGCGATGGTACGATATGGTGTGGATGGGCAAGGTCATTGCCGAGCACTGTGAGAGCACGCCGCAGCCGCCGGTGAAAAGGTTTGCGGCAGTATAAGAGTATAAGGAGAATAAAGATGTACAAAAACATAGCAAAACAGGAAAAACTGCAGCTCAAAGACCTCGTAGAGTATCAGGAGGGGCAGGTCGTCAGCAAGACTCTTGTCCAGAACAGCGTCGTCAGCATGACGCTGTTCTCCTTTGACAAGGGCGAGGAAATATCCACCCACGCGGCCGGCGGCGATGCAATGGTCACGGTGCTGGAGGGCGTCGGACGATTCACGGTCGGCGGCGATGTGTTTATTCTCAAGGCCGGCGAGACGCTGATCATGCCGAAGGACATTCCCCATGCGGTCTACGGCGAGGAGCGCTTCAAGATGCAGCTCGTCGTATCATTCTGAGCAGAACTGAATAAAATTTATCCCGCCCCCACAAACTAACAAAAAGTTTGTGGGGGTGTTCTCATGACATGGAGAAAGAGAATGTGGACGGCCGGGCTGTGTGCACTGCTGGCGGTCAGCGTATTTGCGGCAAGCCTGACCAGCGCATGGGGCGACGCCTATAAGAAAGGCGCAAGCGGCGCTACCGTGACCGAGATACAGACCCGGCTGAAAAACTGGGGCTATTATTCCGGAGAGGTCGACGGCGTGTTCGGAAGCGCGACCGAAAAGGCAGTAAAGTACTTTCAGCAGAAAAACGGACTGACGGCCGACGGCGTGGTAGGCACGCAGACCCTTGCCGCACTCGGAATAAACGGCAGCGGAGGCACCGGCAGCTCGCAGTCGGGTGATCTGTATCTGCTGGCGCGTGTAATATCTGCCGAAGCACGAGGCGAGCCGTACACCGGTCAGGTAGCGGTGGGCGCGGTCGTTCTCAACCGTGTACGCCATTCGTCGTTTCCAAACTCGATATCCGGCGTGATATATCAGTCCGGGGCATTTTCCTGCCTCGACGACGGCCAGTTTGATCAGCCGATAGCCGAAAGCGCGTATCGCGCCGCGCAGGATGCACTCAACGGCGCCGACCCGAGCGGCGGCGCGATATACTATTTCAATCCCGCAACTGCGACGAGCAAGTGGATATGGTCACGGCCGCTCATTGTCACGATAGGCAAGCACAGGTTCTGCTCATAAGCGGCGAAAAATCGGGGAGAGATGCATCTCCCCGATTTTTGTTGAAATACGGTTGCGGATATTATATAATTAAAAGAAAAAGTATATACATAAGGCGGGAGAAAGATGGCATATTGCAAAAAGTGCGGTGCATATATCCCCGACGGGCAGACAAAATGTCTGGCCTGCGGGTACGATGAGGCTGAGGAGATAAAATTCAGCGGCGGTGCAGATGCCGCGCAGGAACCAAAGCAAACAGCGGGCTTTGCCGGGATGAGCAGCGAAGAGCTTCGCATGGAACTGGAGCGCCAGCGCCGAAGACGGCAGGAAGAGAATCGCCGCTGGGCGGAGCAGGAAAAGGCGAGACGTCAGGCTGCTGAGGAGCAGAGATTCGAGGACAGTGCAGAGAAAGAGCCGGAGAGCGGCACACAGACAGGAGCCGCCGGTGCGTCCGAGCCAGCGGCAAAGCTGTTTTCGGCGCTGTCTTATTTCAGCGTCCTATTCATATTGCCATATATATTCTGCGGCAACGATGAATTTGCACGCTTCCACGCAAAGCAGGGACTTGGTCTGTTTATATTCGGCGCGATCGCGGACATAATCGGAGGCATTTTCCCGGTCGCATGGCTTTTGTGGCTGTTCAGGATATATTGCATATATAAAGGCGTGACAGGTGCCCTCGCCGGGCGAATGGAACCGCTGCCGTTTCTGGGGAAATATATAAAGTAACAAGCGATATTTTGTGCCGAAAAGCGCTGCCTGACCACAAGATTTTGAACGCGAAAAAAAGTTTGAAAAAAGCGAAAAAAAGTGTTGACTTTGGGGAAAAGCGGTGGTATATTAACCAAGCACTTGAGAGAGCGCATCGGGTTCTGAAAAGAGCCGAAGAACAAATCGAAAAGATTTGAAAAAAGTTCTTGACAAAGAAAACTTGCTGTGCTATATTAAGTGAGCTGTCGCACCGAGAGGGCGCGAGCGAGTGTACCTTGAAAATTGAACAATGTAAGAAAAGCTTATGCTAAAATAAGCACCAGAAAAGGGTTCAAGTCAGCAATGACTTAAATCATTGATTCTTTTGAGAGCTATGAAAAGCTAATA
>CAKTNU010000188.1 GCA_934589325.1 uncultured Oscillospiraceae bacterium
CTCAGAAAGGAAAGAACGACAATGAAAACAAACAACATTTTTATTCAGGTCATCCACAAGCCCGCCCGGAAGGTTCTTTGTAAGCGTGGCATCAAGGCAGAGGACTACTTCCCTTATTGTGAGGAAGTGGGCTGTGATGTTTGGGGACTGCTTCTGAGCATGGATTCCCTCTGCGGCGAGCCGGTGAGCCTGTGGCTGCCTCAGCAATACAAAAAGCCGGGAACTTCCACCTATGTTCAGGGTGTGGAAGTGGATACGGACTATCACGGTGCGGTGCCGGAGGGATTCGATATGATCAACCTGCCGGAAGCGGATTATCTCATGTTCCAGGGCGAACCCTTTGCCGAGGAAGATTATTGCGACGCCATTATGACTGTACAGCAGGCTATGGACAACTATGATCCTGCGGTCATTGGTTACGCTTGGGATGAAAGCAATCCTCGTATCCAGTTGGAACCCCGTGGTAACCGTGGCTATATCGAGCTGCGGGCAGTTTGTAAGAAATAAAAAAACCTATTAAGTAAAGCAACAAAAAACAGCAGTATCACGAGTGGAATAACCTCATGCTATTGCTGTTTTTTGAATAATGTGTAACTTTTGCAGAAAGCCCCCTTGACAAATCTCGTCTCAGGAATATCTGGGTCTTCATGCAGTAAAGACAAAGTCTGATGGCAATATTAATGGCATCGTCCTCTTTCCCGATGATCTCAAGAATTTTGTCTTTCACATCCGATTCATTCGGCAGGGGCGGAACATAAGACGAGCCGCCTATAGTGACCGGAACACCGCGGATTCGGCCGCCTTCTGCAAAAAAGCCTTCATTGACAAGCCTTGCAATATAACTGAGCATATAATAGTCAGAACGGCTGGCAACTACATCACGGTCCAAAATAAACTCCCATGCGTGTTTTAAATTCAAAATTTTCTGCACGTCGACAGCTGTCATACCGGATACTTTTCCGTTCTCTATGATCTCTTCCGTCTGAGGGAAAGATGTTGCAACACCCTCTAAAACAGCCTGATCATAGATATTCATTTTCATGTTGGCACGCGCAAAGTAACCATCAGTTAACAAGGGCAGACACGCCTGACAGCGTCAGAAGAAGCTTGCACCGTTTCGCTTCTGCCTTGCGGCAAAAAGCTGCACTATGCAATCTCCTTCTTCCTTTTCCATGCAAACCCGCTTCGCTGGGCTTTGCATGGAGTGCGCAAAGCATTTTTTGCCATTTTCGCCTTGACGGGCGTCAGCCCGCCTGCGTCTCAAAAAACAAAAATCACACGAAAATCCAAAGCTGTCAGGTGCGGAGCAGTTTTGCCGGAGCAGAAATGCGTCCAGGCAATGAAAAGCCCGCAGGCAATACTTTGTGTATTGTTTTGAAGCGGCATGGGCGTTTTTCTGCCCGGCAAAACCGTGTCTGCCCTTGTCAACTGATGGTAATGTTGTTTATGACATCGGCGGAAAGGGCATCCTCGGAATAACCGGCTGCGGCAAGCTGCTTTTCAATGCTGCGAAGCGATTTCCTGATCTCACGGGCTTCTCTGGCATTGCGCAAAAGCAGATTATGCAGTTCTTCGGTATATACACCTACATAAGTAGATGTCTGTTTTCCTGCTGCACGTTTTCTTACATAAAGATATTTCCCGTCGCCGCGTTCTTTGATCTCGGGCGTGCCGTCATAGAGCATTAAGTTCAGCCTGGCATTGAGGTCGGCGCGGCTTCTGAGCAATTCCTGTATTTCGATGTATTGTACTGCCATTGCAGTTCCTCCTTTTGGGGAACAATTCTTTCAAATATTGTGCCATATTGTTCCCCAACAGTCAATGCGCATTGAGGAGCAATTTTGAGAATTGATCTTCAGTATTTCTCCTCGATCCTGCAAATACACAATATAGTATGCCCTGATTTGATATGCCGAAAGCAGCAGAGAAATAAAAAAGTACGGCAGCCCATTGCATCATGGACTGCCGTACTTCGTTTGGCGGATAGGGTGGGATTCGAACCCACGAGCCGCTTGCGCGACTACCTGATTTCGAGTCAGGGCCGTTATGACCACTTCGATACCTATCCATATCCGGTCGGGAGGGTCCCGACGGCTTACTATTATACCTGATTCTCCCGTAAATTGCAAGAGTTTTTATTCCCGCGCATAAGGCCGCGGCTTGGCTGTGCGGCCGATTTTATTTACAGATGCTTAATATAAATCGCATAAATAATTATATAAAACTCTTGACAAAAGTTTGCGGCAGGTGTAATATACAGTCAATAAGAAAGACAGGAGGTTTGGTGTGATACCGCGGGGCGGGGAGCTGAGCTGCCCGGTCCGGCGGCAGAACGCAGGATCACACATGACGATACATGAAAAAAACACTTTATAGCCTGATGCTGAACGACGAGGTCGTCCGCGAGGTGGACGCGCTGGCGCACAGAATGGGCACGAACCGCTCCAACCTCATCAACCAGATCCTTGCCGAGTACGTGAACTACACCACGCCCGAGCGCCGCATAAACGACGTGCTGTCGACTATCCAGCAGCTGATGTCGCCGTCGCGTGATTTCGTGCCGTTCTTCGCGCCGAACACCTACAGCATGTCGCTGAAGAGCTCGCTGGAGTACAAGTACCGCCCGACCGTCAAGTACGAGGTGGAGCTGTACCGCGCCGGAGGCGACTCGATAGGCGAGCTGACGGTGGTGTTCAGGACGCAGTCGACCGCTCTTATACAGGCGATGACGAGCTTCTTCAGGCTCTGGAAGCGCATCGAGGATGCGCATCTTGCGCCGCGCATGAACGCGCCTATCAGCTACACGCTGTATGACGGAAAGTTCGTGCGCAGCATCTCGGTGCCCGACGCGGACTGCACGGCGGAGGAGCTGGCGCAGGCGCTGTCGGAGTACATCAAGCTGTTCGACAAGCTCATGAAGGGCTATCTCGGCGGCAGGCTCGACGACCACGAGGTCGAGGCCGCGTACTTCTCGCACATGCGCAGTGCAAAGCTGCATGTGTAAGGGTGCCGCGGAGAAAGAGCCCACAACCATTTAACGACGAAAGGAGCGAACGTATATGAACGCTCAGAATTTCACTCAGAAAACCATTGAAGCGGTGCAGACCGCGCAGTCCATGGCGCAGGAGAACCGCAACAGCTATATTACCCCCGAGCATCTGCTCTATGCCCTAGTCGATCAGGACGGCGGGCTGATACCGACTCTGTTCAAGCGCATGGGCGTCGACTGCGACGCGGTGCTGTCGGAGCTGGACAGCGCTATCGCGGCGCTGCCGAAGGTCGGCGGCGACAGCAGCGAGGTCTATATGTCCTCCGAGCTGAGCCGCGTATTCACAGCGGCGGAGAAGGCCGCAAAGTCGATGGGCGACGAGTATCTCTCCGTCGAGCATCTGATGATAGGCATCTTTGCCGCGGGAACTCCGGCGACAAAGCGTATTCTGGCCGACCACGGCATAAATAAGTCCGCCTTTACGACGGAGCTGAGCAAGGTCAAGTCTGCCCCCGTCACCGGCGACAACCCGGAGAGCACCTACGACGCCCTGAAAAAGTACGGCACCGACCTTGTGCAGCGTGCGCGTGACAACAAGCTCGACCCGGTCATCGGCCGCGACACCGAGATAAGAAATGTCATCCGCATCCTCTCCCGCAAGACCAAGAACAACCCCGTCCTGATAGGCGAGCCGGGCGTCGGCAAGA
>CAKTNU010000189.1 GCA_934589325.1 uncultured Oscillospiraceae bacterium
GCCGCGTACTGCCTCATCTTCTGCGCAGCGCAGGTCGCGGCGATGGAGATCGGGCGGCTTCTTGGCATGCTGCCGCGCTTCGCTTCCTACTACACCGTGACGCAGGGGCTGTGGCACCGTCTCGGTGCGCTCATTTTCTTCGTGCTCGGCGCGTATCTGATCGTAAAGGCGATCCGAAAAAAGACCATTTTTGAGCACCGCTCGGAGATCACCTACAAAAAGGTCGTCGGCACCGCCGTGCTCACGAGTCTTGATTCGCTGCTCGCGGGCGTCAGCTCCCGCTTCCTCGATGCGTATTGGCTCTCCTGCCTTGCCACGCTCTTCGGCGTAACGGCGGTGTGCGCGCTCGGCGGCGTAGCGGTGGGCTATCATTTCGGATATTCGCAGAAAAACACCGCGTACTGGATCGGCGGCGTGCTGTTCCTTGTGACCGGCGCGGACGTGTTGATCCGCTCGCTGCTCTGACGGGAGGCAACGATCTCATTTACCTCATCATCAGAAAGGTACACATGCGCGATAAAGCCGAAACGACGCGTTTCAAGCATCGTGTTTATAAATGTCTCCCTCAGCGCGGGAGACGGCCCCTTGACCAGAACATACTCTACCGCAAGGCCGGACACGCCGAAAAGTATTCCCGTGGTGAGCAGAAAGCCGAATATCCTGTCGATTATCCGCATCGCACGGCTCTTGCGGGGCTTTTTATATTCACGCTCCGGTTCGTCGCCGACAAGGTCAAGCTCGTCGTCGTAATATGTGATATCTTTGTTCTTCATATATCAGCACCTTCGCCGTTAATTGGTTGAAATTCTTATCGGTCTACATAATCCAACATATTTTAGCATATATACGAGCAAAGGACAAGAAATATTTGCGCGTTTTAAGAAATCTAAAGAAAATCCGCAGGACAAACGTCCTGCGGATCCAGGTCTGATAGGTCAAATCAGATCCCGTTTTTATTCATCGCCGAAAGAGATGCCGATATCACGTGCGACCTTTATCAGCGGATGGTCAACGGGAAGGAACTTCGTGCGGCTTGCGGCCTCCTCGAGCGGGATGGAGCATATCTCGCCGTTCTGGATGGCGACCATGCGGCCGTACTGCTTATTGATGATGAGGTCTGCTGCCGCGGTGCCGAACTGTGTTGCAAGAACACGGTCGTAGGGGCAGGGAGGGCCGCCGCGCTGATAGTGACCCGGTACAGTGACGCGGGTCTCCTGTCCGGTCAGGGCTTCGAGCTTCGCGGCTATCTCGTAGGAAACGGTGGGATAGCTCGCGTTTTCGCGGTTATGGCGCTTTGTCTCTTCGTCAAGCACGGCGTCGGTCTTGGCGACGGCGCCTTCCGCACAGGCGACGATAGAGAAGGAGCGTCCGCTCTTGCGGCGCTTATCGATGAGCTCAGCGACTTTGTTGAGATCATAGGGTATCTCGGGGATAAGGATAACGTCCGCTCCGCTGCCGATGCCGGCCTGAAGCGTCAGCCAGCCGGCGTCGCGCCCCATCAGCTCAACGACAAAGATGCGGCCGTGTGAGCATGCGGTGGAGTGGATATAGTCGATAACGTTCGTCGCAATGTCGACGGCGCTCTGGAAGCCGAAGGTCGTATCGGTGCCGTAGATGTCGTTGTCGATAGTCTTGGGCAGGGTGACGACGTTCATCCCGGCATCCATAAGGAGCTTCGCGCTCTTCTGGGTGCCGTTGCCGCCCATTATCACGAGGCAGTCGAGATTCAGACGGTTATAGGTGTCGAGCATGGCGGGGATAAGGCTGTTGCCCTCGTCGTCGACAATGTCCTTGCCGGGGATGTACTTCTGACGGGAGGTGCCGAGAATAGTACCGCCCTCGGTGAGTATTCCGGAGAAGTCCTTAGGCTCCATGAATTTATAGTCGCGCTCAATGAGGCCGCGGTAGCCGTCATACATACCGTAGATCTCAATGTTCTCGATATGCTCGAACAGAGACTTTGCAACGCCGCGCATCGCCGCATTGAGACCCTGACAGTCGCCGCCGCTGGTGACCAGCGCAACGCGTGTAGGTTTATTCACTGCGATTCCTGCCTTTCATATGGTCTTTTTATAGCATTAATTATCGTATAATCGCAGCGAAATTTCAAGGCGGGAAAATAGACAAATTTCGAGCAAATAACCATTGCCTCAAAGACGGGTTTTGTGATATAATTTACAAGCCATTTTCTGCTTATTTTCATGTGGCGCAGAGCCGCATTGAGCCGACATTTTATTATCAGAAGGAACTATGATATGGCGACGAAAGAGAACGGATTCATGCACGGCGCGGCGGAGCTTATCGTGCGGCTGCGCTGGGTGTTCATTATACTGTTTATTGCTGCGATAATCTTTTCCGGCTTTTCGGTGCAGTGGATACAGGTCGAGAACGACATAAAGGCGTACCTGCCAGACAGCTCCGAGGCAAAGCAGGGACTCCAGATAATGAACCGTGAGTTCGTGACCTACGGCACGGCCGACATTATGGTAGAGAACATCAGCGAGGACGAGGCACAGCGGATATATGAGCAGCTGACCGAGAGCGACGGCGTTGTCCTCGTCAACTTCGATATGACAGAAGCGCACTATAAGGATTCTTCCGCGCTCTACTCGGTCACGTTTGACGATGAGGCCGAAAGCGAGGAGTGCAATGCCGCAATCGCGGGCGTGGAGGAGCTGCTGTCCGGATACGATTACTATATGTATTCCGACGCATTCAGCAATCTCACCGAGATAATCGTAAACGAGATGAAGGGCGTCGTTGTTATCGTCGCGCTTGTCGTGGTAGCGGTGCTGATATTCACCTCCAGCACATACGCCGAGGTCATCGTCATGCTTGCGACCTTCCTGTCGGCCGCGATAATCAACATGGGCACAAACTTCCTTATGGGGAAGATATCCTTCGTCTCAAACTCCGTCGCGATAGTCCTGCAGCTTGCGCTGAGTGTGGATTATGCGATAATCTACTGCAACCGATATAAAGAGGAGCACCGCACAAAGCCGATACATCAGGCGGCGGTTGACGCGCTGGCAATGTCCATACCCGAGATATCCGCCAGCAGCCTCACGACGATAGCGGGCCTTACGGCAATGACCTTCATGCAGTTCCGCCTGGGCTTCGACATGGGCGTCACACTGATAAAATCCATCGTGTGCAGCCTTATGTCGGTGTTCCTGCTCATGCCTGCGCTGATAGTCAGCCTCGGCAAGCTCATGGATAAGACGCAGCACAAAAACTTTGTCCCGAAGATAAATTTTGCGGGCAAGTTTGCCTATGCCACGAGATTTATCATCCCGCCGCTGTTCGCGCTTGCGGTCGTCGGCGCATACCTGACCTTTGGCCGCTGCAATTATGCGTATTCAATGGATCTTGTTCATACCAAGCGCCAGAACGAGCAGGATATAGCTGCCTCCGCGATACATGAGCGCTTCGGAGAAAATAATCTCGTAGTCGTTATCGTTCCCTCCGGGAGCTATGATAAAGAGGCCGCACTCATATCCGAGCTTGAGGTATGCCCCGAGGTCAACTATGCCCTCGGCATTGCGAATATCGAGGCTATGGACGGCTATAAGCTTGGCGACATAGTCGGCAGCAGCGAATTTGCCGCCCTTGCCGGGGTGGATGATATTACAAGTCAGGCGCTGTTTGCCTACTATGCCGCGAGTCAGGACGAATATCACGACGCTAGCG
>CAKTNU010000190.1 GCA_934589325.1 uncultured Oscillospiraceae bacterium
ATATACATAGAACACGTCCGTAAAGCGCGCCTCGACAGCAACTGTCTCGCCGCCGCTGTAGCGGCCGGCTATATTGCCGAACTGCATGGCCTCGTCGCCGACATACCAGCCGATAAAACAGCTTCCCTCCGGGACTGCGGGCGTCGCAGGCTGCATCAGCTCGCCGCCGTCGGTCTTGACGACCTGTGTGCCGACGAGCTCACCGTTATTGTAGAACACGAAGGTCACATAGTCCTCCGGTCTGTCGGGAACGATGACGGACAGCGGCGATATCTCATCGTCACCCTCAGTTGTCCGCACCGAACCCTGCCCTGCTACGGCGCTTGACGGCATGAGCGTCATCACCATGCACAGGCACATGATAAGTGCAAGCAGCTTCTTCCTCACTTTTAAATTCCTCCCATATGAATTTTGAACGTGCGCTGCCCCGCCGGTCAGCGGAGTACACAGCAATTATACTGATTTTGTATAAGAATCCTGTCAAAATCCGCGTCCGCTCGGCGCAGAATATACGTAACCAAAATTTTACCTGTACGTAATAATTATAGCAACGCATGGAATATTATGCAAGATAGATTTTGCTGATTTTTACTTTTTTGACATAGAAAATCCCCCATCCCTTTTACGGGACGGGGGAAGAATATGCCGAGGTATGTTTATTACATTTCACATGGAATCGTGCCGGTACATGCGGCTCTGGTAATCGTCGCCATCGGCCTGAGCGCCGCAGACATACCTCCAACCGTACTGCTCGTAGAATCCGGTGTGGTTGGTCAAAAGGTACAGCGTCGGCTCACCGGCGGCAGCCATTTCGCGGCAGACCCTGCCGAGCAGCCGCCCTGCTATCCCCTGCCGTCTGTACTCCGGCGCAACATACACGGCGCAGACATTGGGGCGCAGATCGGGGCGGTCATGAAAGTCATTCTCGATGACGCCAAGTCCTCCGACTATCTCCCCGCCGCACAGCGCGACGTACCAGCGCGGTACCGCGGCGGACTTGAGACTGTCCAGCATACTGTCACGGTAGGCCGATTCCGGCACTCCCCACTTCGAGTGGAACCATGCGGCAGCAGTGTCCAGCAGCTCCGGACGATCCGCTATCAAAACAATTTCTTCAATATTCATCGCTATTCTATTCCCAGAACCGGTGTAATGTAGTTGAAATAGTTGTTCTGCTGCACAGCGGCAGAATATTTCAGCTTGTTTCTGACGATAGTAGACATCGTGTCGGCATAATCGGAGGAGACATCAACGCCCTCATGCGGGATGAACACTCGATCGGTCGAGTCATAATAGCCCTTGTCGGTTATCCAGCTTCCGTCGTACCACATGACTAGGGGCGTAGTGTCGGAGAACACGTCGCGGCCCGGCAGCAGGCGGGAATCGTAATCTACTCCGAAGAGATTTGAGAGCGTGGGCAGAATGTCAAGGCTTTCTACATAATCGTCCACCTCGAGGTTCATATCCTCGATGCAGCCGCTCCATATAATAAGAGTATTGCGGTCACGGACGCGGCGGCCGGTGACCGGCTCACCGTACAGGTCGCTCAGATCCTGATACTCAAGGCCGTAGGGATAGTGGTCTGCCGAGAGGACTATGACCGTGTCGTCCGCTATGCCGGCCTCTTCAAGCGCGTTTATGAGGTAGGTCATCGACGCCTCTATCTCAAGCTGAGTTGCAATATAGCACTTGACCTGCTCACGGTGGTTCATGTCCTTGACCTCGTCATAGTGCTTCGCTGCCATAGCGTTATGGCTGGTAAAATACGGGGAATGGCCGCTGACGGTCATATAGTACAGGCTGAACGGCTGCTTATCGATGTATTGAGGTATCGTAAACTCAAACATCTCCTCGTCGCTCTCCGTCCACTGCTGCGTCACGCCCTCCTCGATCCCGTTGCCGAAGCCCGTGAATGTATCATAGCCGAGGTGGGTGTGGGTCTGGTCACGGGAATAGAAGGTGTAATCATTGTCGTGGAATGCAGCAGATGTGTAGCCCTGCGCCTGTAGCTGATGACCCATGGTGAGGAACATGTTCTGCGTTGTAACGGACATCATGCAATTGCCGCCGTTCGGCGCCATGCCGACGACGTTTGCATATTCGCCTCCGATGGTGCCTGCGCCCCAGACGGGCTGATAGTAATGTGTGAACTTTATGCCCTTATTCACCATGCGGTATAGCGTCGGCGTCAGTTCCGGATCGATATACTCGCCGGTAAACGCTTCGGCAGAGATGAGGATCAGGTTTTTGCCGGCAAAGAGACCTGTATAGTCATTCTCATATGCGGGCTCCTGCGCCGCTACATAGCTGTGGATACTGGCAATGGTCTGGTTTGTTTCCTCTTCGGCGAGCTTGGCAAAATCGATATCAAGCACGTGCGGATTATATACCTTCGGCGTCGCGGTAGGCTCCGGAGTTGCGTCCGGTGCGTTGGCCGCAGTGGTCTGAGACGGCTCCGGAGACGGAGTCGGAGCCTGGGCCGAGGTAACATGAGGCTCAAATGTCAGTGAATCGCTCTTGAGGGCGTTGCTCTGATAAATATCAAGCGGCAATGAGATATACATGCCGTAGCAGCGCACAGCGGAGTCGAACTCATAGGACTTGTTCATTGAGGCGGAGTAGCCGCTGATTGCGTTGACCGCAACGATCCAAGCCGCCCAAAGCACGACAGCCGCACCGAGAAGTCCAATGCGCTGCCCGCGGCGCACATGTCCGCCATCGGAAAATACCGCGAACAGCACGATCGGCGCTATCAGCGCGATGAGATGCGGGACATGATGTATTATCAGGTCCCAGACCATGGACATAAGATTCGTCGCAACGCCGGCGCCGCCTGCAAGCATCATGCTGAACGGCATGAAATTCTGGAAGGTGACGTGAATGAAATACTCAACTATGCACAGCAGCGACGCGATCGAGCCGAAAACGATACCGACGACCTTGCCGGGTCTGCGCTTGAACAGGCTGGTCACAAGTGCGGCAAGTGCACCGACTGCAGCTCCGGCCAGCAGCACCATAACGAATCTTACAAGCTGGATGCTGCGGTTTGTCCATATGTGCAGCAGCAGCTCGCAATATATCGGCATTACACCGGCAAAGACCCAGCCGGGTATTTTTATGTGCGGACGGCCGGATGTCCCGCGGCTCTTCGCGGGCTTTTTCGGCTCACGACGATAGTCCTTCGGCTCCGGCCGATGCTCGCGTTCCTTGGGCTTCACATGGGACGGCGCCGCCTCGTGCTTTCCGTGCTTTTGTTCGTGACTCATATCTACGCCTCTTTATCTCTCATATATGCAGACAGGAAGTCTGCATGTTATCACATTTTGATATAATAACACACAGGCTCCCTGTCTGTAAATATACAATTTAACCGGTTTAACAGGCCAACTTGCGGCAGAATTTGAGCTCCGACCGCGCAGCCGGTCATTTTATCAGCCGTTTTCTCACAATGCAGAGGTAATAGATTACGAAGGCAACAGCAGTGAGTCCCCATGTCAGCGGATAGCTGAGCGCCACAGTGCCGATGCTGTACCAGCGCGGTACCGCAGTGTATATCCACACAACGCGTACAAGGCAGATGCCCGCAGCCGTGATGATCGTCGGCACCAGCGTATCACCCAGGCCGCGCAGTCCGCCGCCGAATATCTCTATCGGCGCATACAGGAAGTACCACGGAGCCATAAAGC
>CAKTNU010000191.1 GCA_934589325.1 uncultured Oscillospiraceae bacterium
TTGTAGGGGTGCTCCCAGTCGCCGATGACACCGAGGCGCTTGAAGCCCTCACGCTGGATGTTAATATATTTCTCGGCATAGGCTTCGCAGGCAGAGCGGAAGTCTGCAACGCTCATGGCCTTGTGGTTGAGCTTCTGCTCCTTGATTATCGCGCTCTCGATGGGCATGCCATGGTTGTCCCAGCCGGGGATGTACGGAGTGTAGTAACCGCGCATCGCATAGGAGCGGACAATAAAGTCCTTTATGGACTTGTTCAGTGCATGACCCATATGGATGTTGCCGTTGGAGAACGGAGGTCCGTCGTGCAGCGAGAAGCGGGGCTTGCCTTCGTTCTTCTTGAGCATCTCGTTATAGATATCCTGCTCTTCCCAGTGCTTCAGCATCTCCGGCTCCCGCTTGGGCAGGCCGGCACGCATGGGAAAGTCGGTTTTCGGCAGATTCAGAGTGGAGTTGTAGTCCTGTGCCATGTTTTCTGTCTCCTGTTCTAATTCTTAAGACTAAATGTCAAAATTCAAATGGGGCGTGCGCAGCTTGCGCTCGCCCCGCGAAAAATCAGCGTTATACCCCTGCCCCGTGATATCAGAGGGTGAAGGGCTGGGTGCTGTCAAAGCTGACAGCGGGCTTTGCAGGGGCTTCCACAGTCTTGGGGATGTCCATCTGTATGGAAGGCTCCGGCTGTATTCGTGCAACGGAATTCTCGATGCTGCGCACTGCATCCTCAACGGAGGGCGCTGCGGCGCGGGGCGCGGGGATGGGATCCGGCTCCGGAGAGGAAATAATGCCGCTGCTGATTGCGTCGATATTCTTCAGCTGGGTATTGCACAGGGCACGGACGCCATCAAAGAACTTCGCGGTGGCAGCCTTCGCGTCAGCCAGGCGCTTCTCCTGCGCTGCAGTCTGCTCGGCAATGGAGCCGACCTTGGCCTTGACCTGCTTATCGGCCTCGGCGAGCATAGCGGCGGCACGGGCGCGAGCGTCATTCTCTATCTGGACGGCGAGCTTCTGCGCAGAGAGAACGGCCATATTCAGCGCATCCTCATTGGCGCGGTACTCCTCGATCTTGTCGACAAGGACCTTCATCTTGCTCTTGATCATGGCATTTTCCTTCTGAGCCTGAGTGATGTCCTCCGCCAGCTCCTCCAGAAAATCATCAACGGAGGCCATGTCATAGCCGTTGAAGCGTGCCTTTTCAAAAGTTTTCTCGCGAATGTCCTGAGCGGTAATCATATCTAAATCCACCTTTCAATAGCGTGTTTTTATCTCTTAAAAATACTTTCCGTCGCTGACGGGCTGCTCACCCTGCGACTTGAGCAGATCGACGTTCTGCGGCGAGACAAAGTAGCCCTTGCCGGATATCGGCGTTATCTTCCCCTGCATGGCAAAGGTTATCCCGGACAGGAAGTCAAGCAGACGGCGAGCCATTTCGCTGGAGACGCCCTCAAGCGACATGACGACCGAACGCCCCTGCTGGAGATGTCCCACAAGCTCTCCCGCCTCCTGAAACGAACGGGGATTGAACAGGATGACCTGCGTCTCACTGCCGCCGAAATTGACCACCCGCTCACGCTGAGCGCGGGGCTTTGCGCCCATCTTGGAACCGAGGTTCCCGAACAGGTTGCCGCCCTCGCCCTGAGCCTTTGTCTGACGACGTGCAGGCTCGGGATTTGCGGAAGGCTCCTCCCCGAAGGTGCTTTCAAACTGGAGCTGTGCCGAGCTCGCGGCAGCAGCAGGCGGTGCGGGCTTGAAGCTGTCATCCGCGCCGTCGAAGAAATCACCGTCATCATCCTGCGGCTGTGTCAGCTTTTTTAATTCGTCAAAGAGTCCCATTATTGCCTCCGGAAGTATTGCTGTTTATCGGTCCGTAATTGCGCGGGCCGAATATCGCCGTCCCCACGCGGACCATGTTAGATCCACAGGCTATCGCGGCGGTATAATCCGCGCTCATACCCATGGACAGAAAATCCATAACTACATTATCGTATTTTTTTTCGCCATTGTCAATAAAAAGCTGCTGCATACGGCAAAAATATGGGATATTTTCTTCGGGGCGGCTGCATTTAGGCGGTATTGCCATCAGCCCGCGCACCAAAATGTGGTCAAATTGGGCAGCGGCAGCTAAAGCGGAGGAGATATCCGCGGGGGCAAAGCCCGATTTCGCCTCCTCGCCGCCGATATTCACCTCGAGCAGTATTGCCTGCCGGATATCTTTTGCGGCAGCTGCGCGGTCGATAAGCCGCATCAGCTCCACGCTGTCCACGCCCTCTATGAGCTCAGCCGTGCCGACGACCTGCTTCACCTTGTTCTTCTGAAGGTGCCCGATGAAATGCAGATGCGCGCCGGCATAAGCTGCCTGCGCGTTCTTTTCCAGCATCTCCTGAACTCTGTTCTCGCCGCATATCTCCACTCCGGCGGCTATCGCCTGCCGGACTCTTGCGGCGTCATTCATTTTTGTCGCCGCAACAAGCAGAATATCCTCGGGCCTGCGCCCGGCAGCTGCCGCGGCTTCGGCGATGCGGGAGCGCACCATCGCCACATTTTCGGCTATATCCATCAGCCTGATACCTTTCCCTTATCTGTCTCTGTCCCGGGTCCCGCCATGACGACGATGTCGCCCTCGCGCAGTGCGGTATAGCTTGCCTCCTGCGCGGCAAGGCAGAAATCCCCGGCGGAATTTTTGTATGTGTATATTATATCCACGTTCCGGGCTTCAATAACGCCCGCCGTGGAGGTATAGACGAAATTATTTCCTTCTGCGTCCGAATACACGGCCTTCAGCGGCAGCTCCCAGCCGCTGTGCCGCGAAAAAATTATCCTTGCGCCGACACTGCGCAGACTCAGAAAATCCGGCGTGTCAGCGGTGAGCCGCAGCAGCACGGCGCGCTCGCCGTTCTCTGCGGCGCCGAGCGAGACTATTACGGCCGACGCGCTTTTTTCAAGTCCGTCAAAAAGTATCTCACATTCGCAGCCCTCGCTCAGCGGTATATTATCATCCGCCAGCGCCGCAAAGTACCATTCAAAGCCGTACACCGCACGGCCGGACGCCTCATTCTTTTCCGGTGCGGCGGACATGATCCCGCGCACCTCGCCGACGCTCAGGCCGTCCGTCAGCTCGTCCGGCGAGAGGTATTCGAGGCCGTCTGTCCCGGAAAACACCACGGCCGACTGCGAAAGGCCGCCCGTGCCGGCGCTCACGCGTTCGCCGTCCGCCGCCGGGAAAGGCAAATACAAAGGCTCCTCCCGGCGGACGGCAATACCGTTTATCTCGGCGCTCTCGACAATGTCTCTGCGCCTGACGACTGCCGTGTGCGCCGCGCCGCCAAGCCCCCCAGCGAGCCATGCGGCTGCGTAGGCACAGACGGCCAGAAATATCACGACGGCAGTCAGCCGCAGCAGAACGGACCGCTCCGCTCTTGCAAGCTCTTCCCGCACTGGCTTATGTATCAGGCTCCAGCTCGATAGGTCTCGGCGGGACGACCGTGGATATCGCATGCTTATAGATAAGCTGCTGCTTGCCGTCCGAATCTAGGATCACGGTGAAGCTGTCGTATCCGCGCACGATGCCGTGAAGCTGGAAGCCGTTCATGAGGAACATTGTGACGACGCTTTTGTCGCGCCGCGCCTGATTCAAAAAGATGTCTTGGAGATTCTGCGTTTTCTGCATTTTTGCCAACTCCTTTTTCTCGG
>CAKTNU010000192.1 GCA_934589325.1 uncultured Oscillospiraceae bacterium
ATATCTAACATGGCTGTAATATCCTTGTCATCTTTCCATAGCTGCACAGAATATCCAAGCGTATTTTTATAGAATCTTGCCACCAGCAACGCATCATAATCATTTTCAATGTATGCGTTATTATACCAATTTCCATTTACATCCAATACCTTGATTGTATAAAAGCTTTTATTCATGTTTGGATCCTCCTTTGTTTTTATCTTATATGTCAGAAAATCCAAATTTTAAAATTTTACATACAGGGTTAGCCACCTTACAGGGTCATAGGGGCATTATATTAAACAATACATTTTTTGTACCTTTTAGAAGGCAGAAGGACGGTCTAAAGACGTGGGCACACCCACACAAGATAAATTATAGCAATATATTTATTTTACCTTTTACATATACCAACTAGTTTTATAATACTCTAACATGCTATAGTATTTTTATTAGGGCAGTTTTTATCAAGCCGTTTATTCTCCCATAAATGGGAAGAATAAAAGCCGTCAAAAGACGGCCTGCAACTCTGTTCCAGAACAGGACTTTCTGTCCTGATCAGGAACTTCGATTATTCAGTTTCTCTCAATTCGATTGACAATTTCATCATGTTGTCGGCAGATTCAATTCCTGTGACGATTGCCACAAATCCCTCGTCCAATTGTTCCATTTCCCACAATGCCTCCCATGCTGGCATCGGCTCTCGTTCCTGCACTTCATCTTCAATCTGCACAAGAGATTCGCTATCCATCAGTTTCAATAGATCTACTACCTCAATCATAATCAATCCTCCTTTGGTCGTATGTCATATATTAACAATGATTTTTTTAATTCGTCGAATATCGACGACGCAAGGCATTTTGATACGAACGTGTCAAAATGACACTTGCGTTACTTTTTGACAAAAAGTAACAAAAACATCGTAGATTACCTTACGATTCATCCCACCACTTGTAAACCGTCGGCTTGCTCAAGCCTGTAGGGGGAGTAGGGGACAAGAGGCTATGCCTGTGTCCCCTCATAGGGGCGTATATTATCAATAGGTTTTTTTACCCTTTTTGATTTTAAATGATACGTATCATTTGGTATCTTATTAGTTTCAATAATACTCTAACACGCTATAGTATTTTTTATTAGGTTTCATCAAGTCGTTATTCCCACCATTTGTATACTGTCCTTTTGTTTAATCCAGTATCGCGGATGCAGTCGGCTTTCTTTCCATTTGGATTGTCTTTTCGCCATTGTTGAACAATGTCTTTCTTTGAAGGCGCTCCGTTCTTGTTAATCCATTCTCTATTTGGATAATCAATCATTTGAACTGCTCTTGCACGTTTTAAATGTACATCTCGCTTTCGACCGTTCCTCTTGGATGAACTTTTCATTTTAAATCCCAGCCACTCCTCAAGCTGGACTTTTCTTACTTTCTTGAACTTCTCGGAATACATATTATCTATTCTATTTCTGTATTCTTCATGGAATCGAACCTCAAATGATTTCGGTCTCATCTGCCATTTGATGATGATTTCATCTACATCTTTTTTAACTGTTTCAAATGGAATGTTGCACTTGTATCCAATCACCATTAAAGCCATTAAAGAGGTGTATCGGTTCCCTTCCGGAGTGTCTTTTATGATTCTGTCTTTCATAGTCGCATACCATAGCGGTGACCCCCATCCGGTGCCATCTTTTTTTCTGAATCGTCTTGACTGATTCAACTCAAACATCTTCGTAAAGTCCTCTTTATGTTCTGCTATGTACGTATGAACATACGACCAGTCATCCTTGTTTTCGCATACAACTCCCAAAGTCCTTTCAATGTTATCGGCAAGTTTAAGCATTGATTCGGACGGCTCCATTTCTTCTTTTTTCTTCCCTTCAGACCAGATGAGAGTTTTCTCGACTCCGAAATCCTTTAACAATGTCTCTGCTGGCAGCACCTCGCCTGTTTTAAATGCTGTGGTTGTTTTATTCATTTTTGTTCGTGATCCGACTACCCTGTATGCCTGGGCGAAATGATGCTTTTGAGGCTTGGCATTGTAATCGGCCAGCTTCTGATGAATCGTTTTATAGAGTTCGCTCATTACTCTCTTGTTCTCGTTGAACATCGGCACGGGCTTTTCAAACACCCAAAAGAGATGTAATCCTTTCCCACTGTTAGTAACGAACGTAGGAGAAGGCAAATCATCTTCGTTTTCACTGATTCGTTCTAAAAGCCACTTCAATAAATCGACTGACACCCCTCTTTTATCTCCATCGAAGTCAACCACAATCGCATACAGACTTTTCAAACACTTAGTAATGTTACAGTTACGGAAGAATGTTGCTGGTGCTACATAGACATTTCCGTAATCAACACTGCTCGTTATCATTTCCTCTATTGTCAATGTCTTAGTTGTCTTCTCAAGTGGATTTGGTTTCACTAACGGCATCTTCTCATTGCTCCCATATGACACAATGCAAGTATCGTTATAAATATCCTTATCCGAGAAAAGAGTCTCATAGAATGTGAAGGGGTTCACCTCATCAAACCATCCAGCCAGGATTTCATTTTTATAATCAAAATCGTATTTTAAAGAATCAACAATATCCATAAAAAACCTCCAATCATATATACAAGGTGGACCAGCCAAAAAGTGACGGTCCAGGGACGTGGGTACACCCACACAAGATAAATTATAGCAATACTGTTAATGCACTTTTTTAGTGTAAGTTAAACCCTCGCAAAATGCAAGGGTAATTTTATGATACTCTAACATGTTATAGTATTTTTATTAAAGCCGTTTCAACCGTCTGATCTCTGAATATTGCATTATGCAGTTCTGCTTTTTTGATTACATGCAGTTCCTTTTTATCGTCAATCGTAATCAACCCCCAATCGTTCAGCATGATAGATTCTGCATCTGCTTTCAGCTCTTCTGGAACAGCAATCCAGAAGAAATCCGCATAGTCTGTATACTCCTGCATCTTATGGTCAGACAGAAGATCGTGCTTTGATACCTTGATTTCCACGGCATGGATATGGACGTTATAGGCTTTTTCTGCCTCTACCGTACGATTTTCAAGGATTAGAGCATCAATTCGGCGTGCGTGATGTGATGTGCCTGTCTGTACGGCAAATTCCGTTAGGACTCTATATTTTGATACTGTGTATCGGTCTGTATATGTATCAACGTTATTTATCAACCAGTTTCGGCGAGACAACGCAAGGACAATATCAGCAGCTGTTATTGTCTCTGTTTTGACATCAACGCTCTCTTTATCGTATGCATTTACTCTAACGATTTTCTTCCCGGACGCTTCACGGTCAGCCTTGACAGTCTGCCAAGCGTTTTTCAAATCAGAGCGTTTCATATCCCCCTGCAACACCTTATCAATCAGTTCGTCCGCCACATCTGTATTATTCCCTGCAATCTTTTCAATTAGATTAAAGTTATCCGCCGATACCTGTATCGCATTCATAGACGGCACAGTTCTTCCTCGCTCTTTTGCTCGTTCCTCGTACGCAGCATACACACGCCCAGCTTTTTTTCTGTTCCAAAGCAATGAAACATGAACTTTAGCCTTATCGGCCAATGCATTCACCCATTTCGTGTAGCTGGAAAATTTGTCAGTGTACAATTTTTCTTTTTCGACCGAATCCATCAATTCATAAATTCGCACCCACGATTTTTTATCCGCGGATAACAGCGT
>CAKTNU010000193.1 GCA_934589325.1 uncultured Oscillospiraceae bacterium
GGTCGGCATCTGTGACTGCTACTACTACCCCATCTGGGTCCCAGGCATCATGGAGGGCATACTCTCCAACCGCGAGCAATGTGACCGCTACCCCGACCTGGGCTACTGCTTTGAGGAGTACACCCGCCGCTGTCCCGCAATGGTCGCTCCGGCATTCAGCTCCGGCAAGCTCGGTATGTTCATGATGCGCGTCATGCCCGTCATGAGCGCTATCGAGAACAACACCAAGACCGCATCCTATGACGAGATCGCCACGCTCATCGAGAACGCGACCGCGATATCCGTCGGCCCATGTTCCTGCCGCCGCGCCCGCCGTCTTATGGGCGAGGGCTGCGGACATCTCGAAGAGGACATGTGCATGTACCTCAACGACAACGCCATAACCTACAGTAAGACCGGCGCTCACCGCCTCATCAGCAAGGAGGAGGCATATGAGGTCCTGCGCCGCGCCGAGGATAACGGCCTTGTCCACGAGATCAATCAGACCCCCGGCTTCGAGGATACCACCGCAATATGCAACTGCTGCGGCTGCTCCTGCTTTGCGCTGCGCATCGCCGAGATGTTCCGCGCTAAGAACGCCATCCGCTCCAACTACGTTGCAAGAGTAGACAAAGACAAGTGCGTAGCCTGCGGCCAGTGCGTCGAGAACTGCCAGACCAACGCCGTCCGCCTTGGTCAGAAGAACTGCGTCAGTGATCCGCACATTTCCGACGCATACGACACCGACCGTTCCATCCCCTGGGACAAGAGCAGCTACAATATAGAATACCGCACCACGCGCTCCGATGTTATGGACAGCGGCACCGCTCCCTGCAAGGCCACATGTCCCGCGCACATCCCGGTGCAGGGCTACATAAAGCTCGCCTCCGAGGGCCGTTATCAGGAAGCGCTCGAACTCATCAAGAAGGAGAACCCCTTCCCCGCCGTATGCGGCCGCATCTGCAACAAGGCCTGCGAAGCCGCCTGCACGAGAAATATTGTCGACTCCTCCGTCGCCATCGACGATATCAAGAAGTTCATCGCCGAAAAGGATCTTGATTCGGAGCACCGCTATGTTCCAAAGATGCTCAGTCTGACCGGACGTCCCTACAACGAGAAGATAGCCGTTATCGGCGCAGGTCCTGCCGGTATGAGCTGCGCGTTCTACCTCGCACTTAAGGGCTACCCCGTGACCGTGTTCGAAAAGGAGCAGGCTCTCGGCGGCATGCTTACTCTCGGTATCCCCTCCTTCCGTCTCGACAAGTCTGTTGTCAATGCGGAGATAGATATTCTCAAAGAGATCGGCGTTGAGTTCAGAACCGGTGTCGAGGTCGGCAAGGACGTCACGCTCGACGAGCTGCGCGCCGAGGGCTACAAGGCATTCTATCTCGGTATCGGAGCATCCAAGGGCACGGCACTCGGCTGCAAGGGTGAGGAGCTGTCCGGAGTTTACACCGGCATTGATTTCCTGCGCGCCGTCAATCTCGGTGAAAAGCCAGAGCTCGGCAAGCATGTGGCCGTCGTCGGCGGAGGCAATGTCGCGATAGACGTGGCCCGCAGTGCCGCACGTCTCGGCGCAGAGAGCGTTACAGTCGTGTACCGCCGCAGTGAGGACGAGATGCCCGCCGCAGAGGATGAGGTCGCTGAGGCTAAGGCCGAGGGCGTGAAGTTCATGTTCCTCGCCGCACCCGCAGAGATACTCGGTGACGGCAGAGCCGAAGAGCTCAAGGTCGAGCTTATGGAGCTCGGCGAGCCTGACGCAAAGGGCCGCCGCAAGCCCGTCGGCACCGGCAAATTTGAGACAATACCCGCCACCGCGGTCATCTCCGCCATCGGGCAGAAGATAGACCTCGGTGATATAGCAGATTTCAAAACCGGAAAGAACGGTGCCGTCACTGTCGACAAGCTCAGCTATCAGACCAGCATTCCCGACGTATTCGCCGGCGGCGATGTTGTCACCGGGCCAAAGTTTGCGATCGACGCGATCGCTGCCGGCAAAGAAGGCTCCATCTCCATACATCGCTACGTCCACCCAGGTCAGACCCAGAATCTCGGCCGTGACCATCGCGACTACAAGCCGCTCGATGTCACTACCGTTGCCGTCTCCATAGGCAGCTTTGATACCGCTCCGCGCCAGAAGGCTCCGGAGGCTCCGTCCGCCGAAGCGCTCAAGACCTTCAGTGACCTCCGCGGAACTCTCAGCGAAGAGCAGATCAAGAAAGAAGCCGCACGCTGCCTCGGCTGCGGCTGTGCCGTTATCGATGAAGACCTCTGCGTCGGCTGCGGTGTCTGCACCACAAAGTGCAAGTTCGACGCTATACGCCTTGAAAAGACAATGGATAACGTCGGCACGACATATTACCGCACACTGCTCACCGCCGCCACCAACGCTCCCTACGCTATAGGCCGACTCGCAAAGAAGAAGCTCGGCAGTGTCAAAAAGTAAGGCGGCAGGATGCACGAGATCGGTATAGTCCGGAGCATGTGCAGGACCGTTCTCGATTACGCGAAGGCAAACAACGTCCAACGCATAAGCGAGATAGTCTGTGAGGTCGGCGAGCTGTCGCTCGTCATCCCGGAATACGTTGAAGAGCTTTACCCTGCCGTCGCCGCTGAGACGCCGCTGAAGGACACCAGGCTAATTCTTGAGACTGTCCCCGGCATGGCAGAGTGCGACGAGTGTGATGAGATATTCAACGTTGTCGAAAACGAGGGCTACTGCCCCAACTGCGGCAGTTTTGAAAAGACCGTCCTCACCGGCAAAGACTTCAATATTAAAGAAATACACGTTCCGGAAGAATAAAAATTATCCTCTATGCGGTTTTCCGCATAGAGGATTTTCTATTCTGCCCTGCGCAGCAGCAAATCTTCGAGCAATTTTTGCTTTGGTATCCGATATTATACAAACATCAGCACAAAGCTTATCAGCAGCAGGCCGCAGCTTATCCATATTGCGCGGATCCCGAGACTGCCGGCGGCAATGCTGCCAAGCCCTGCGCCAAGGGCAAAGATCGCGATAACGCCGAAATATGTGAGCGCTTTGTGCAATATCTTCTTATCGTGCGTCTCAAAGAACGCATGCAGCGCTTCAACACCGCTGCGCATGTTGCCGATACACATCGTGCTTGCATAGACATGGCCGCGTACCTTGTGGAAGGTCTGCAGCTGCAGCGCACACACGAACGAAACAAGAGCGTTCGCCGCCCTGTCCACCTCGTGCGGCATGAATCCTACAAGAAACAGAACCACTATCTCGCAGGCAACGATTATCTGCCGCCAGTGTATCTTCTCATACAGTCTGAACCTGCTGTGCACGCACTCAGCCGCATATATACCGACAATAAACGCGGCAAGCGGTATCAGATAGCTCAGCGCATGGGAAAAATCGCCGCTGAAAATGTCCGCGCTCATAAGAACTATGTTGCCGGTCTGTGCGTTTGCGAATACCCCGCCGCGGCAGCAATACGTATATGCGTCCTGAAATCCGCCGGACAATATAACGAATATAGCCGTTCTGAACAGATCGGACATCTGGACATCGCCATGATGCTTCATGGATACACACCTCTTTTTCGACCAAGAGATTATATACGCATCGAAGATCAAGGTCAATGTTTTTCTGCACTCTCGCCAAATTCCTCTGGAATATTTGTGCAGCATAACC
>CAKTNU010000194.1 GCA_934589325.1 uncultured Oscillospiraceae bacterium
AGCATGAACTATTCCACCTTCATGCACGGTCTCAAGCTCGCCGGTGTCGACATGAACCGCAAGATGCTCTCCGAGACTGCTATTCACGACCCCGCTGCTTTCACCGCACTGTGCGAGATGGCAAAGGCCGCTAAGTAATTTAATGATATCAACGCTTAATGCCGCTCGTTCCGGGCGGCATTAGCTGTCTTTAAGGATAAATATGATGAAAAAAAGAACGCTCAGCGCCGACTCATGGTCGGAAACCAAACGCATCATTCTTGAGATCGCGGCGACCGTGATATACGCCGCGGGGATGAATCTGTTCGTCGTGCCAGTCGGCGTGTACAGCGGTGGATTAATGGGCATATGTCAGGTAATACGCACCCTGCTTGTCGAGCAGCTTGGCCTCAGCGCCGATATCGACATCGCTTCGGTCATATATTTCATCATGAACCTGCCGCTGCTCTATTTCGCATGGCACGATGTGAGCCATATGTTCTTCGTCAAGACCATCATCTCCGTCGCAGTCATGACCGTGAGCCTTGCGCTTATCCCGGTCTATGCTGTTCTGCCGGATGATGTGCTTGCCTCTGCACTTGTCGGTGGGCTTGTCTGCGGCGGCATGATGGGCATCGTCCTGCGCTGCGGCGGCAGCGGCGGCGGATTTGATATTGTCGGCGTACTGATGATAATCCGCCGGAAGGAGACAGGCGTCGGGCAGCTAACACTGCTTGTAAATGCAGTTTTATTTGCCACCTGCTTTTATATTTTCGGTATCCGCGTTGTGATATATTCGATGCTGTTTACCTTCGTGTATTCCTTTGCACTGGATAAGATGCATTCGCAGAATATAAACGTTGAGGCTAAGATAATCACCAAAAAGAGCCGTGAGATCGAGGCGGAGATATTCCGTCAGATGGGGCGCGGAGTTACGGAGTGGATGAGCGTAGGCGCATACACGGGACAGGAGAGCCACATGCTGTATGTGCTTATGTCCAAGTACGAGATAGGCCAGCTCCGCAGCATTGCCAAGGGCATCGACCCATCCGCGTTTATAGTCATCAGCAGCGATGTGCGTGTTTACGGAAACTTCCTTAAGAAAATGTGAATATCGAGCCAACATCCCCGGGCTATGTCCAGGGATGTTTTTTACGCCATAAAAATCGACACATTAAGCTATATTTGCGGCCTATCGGGATATAAGGCAGGAGAGTATAATGTGCTGCAATGAAATGTAGGGGACTGCAGGGCGCACTGCGTCTGAACACAGTATATTCTGCATGTGATCGGGAGCTTTCTATGAAAACCACAGAATTAATGATAAAAAATGTTCCCGCTGTGCTGCACGGCGAGGACAGCAGAGGAGTGTACTTGTTTGTACATGGTCAGGGCGGAAGCAAAGCAGAGTCCGCGGCTTTTGCGGAGATCGCAGCTGCATCCGGGTATCAGACGATCGGCATAGACCTGCCCGGGCACGGAGCGCGGCGTGACGCGGAAAATTTTGTCCCATGGAAAGTGGCCCCTGAGCTGCGCACCGTAATGGATCATCTGCACAGCCGCTGGGAGACGGTCTCATTGCGTGCCAACAGCATCGGCGCATATTTCTCCATGCTTGCTCTGGCCGGTTCCGGGCTGGAAAAAGCGCTTTTCGTATCACCGATCGTAGATATGGAGCGGCTTATTATGGATATGATGGGTTGGGCGAATGTTGCGGAGGAACGCCTGCGCTATGAAGGAGAGATAGCGACTGGCTTTGGTCAGACCCTGTCGTGGAGCTACCTCACATGGGTACGCGAAAACCCGGTCGACTGGCACACACCTACGGAGATACTGTATGCCGGTGGAGATAACATGACCTCTTATGAGACTGTTGAGCGTTTTGCCGCGTCACACGGCGTGGGACTGACGGTCTATAGCCAAGGTGAGCATTGGTTTCATACCGCGGAACAGCTTGCGGCAATGCGCGAATGGGAGCAAAGGAATATATAGAAGATAAACAGAAGGATGGGGGAGACATTATGGATAATTATTCGTGCGGCGAGCTGTCGCTCGATACTGATATGCGCGTTGTGACCGCAGCGGGGACGCAGGTTACCCTGACAAAGACAGAGTGTGCGATCCTGGCTCTGCTGCTGTAGAATCCGGGACAAATACTTGCCCGCCAGGATATGCTTGCTGCTATCTCGGAGGCCGCACCGGGCTGTACCGACCGGTCGCTGAAGCAGCACGTCAGCAACCTCCGCCGCAAGCTGAACGGCGCGACCGGAAGTGACCCGATAGAGTCGATATGGGGTGCCGGCTTCAGACTGTGCGTGTAATATCGGGACATAAGCCATAGGAGCATAAAAAACGGAGAGCCCATTGATGGGCTCTCCGTTCAGCTTATTTTCAGCGTCTCCCAGAGGGTATTTACGAAGTCAAGCATATCGGAGTTAAGATTGCGGTAGGCGTACTCGTTATAGAGTGCACTGAAATCGTCTATCTCCGGGTAAAGGATAGCCATGGCTTCCTCGCCAAGATCCTCCTGATAGCCCTCATCCTCATAGACGAGAGAGTTGGGGGACGCGTAGTAGATATATTCCGCGTTTGCGATGGCAGGCTCTGCGGAGAGCATGTAGTTTATGAATATCTCTGCAAGCTCCTTGTTCTGGCAGCACGAGGGGATGCACATCGCGTCGATGAAGTAGTTTGTACGCTCCGGATAGTAGAAGCGCAGATCCACATCGTCGGCCTCGGCATCAAGCATGGTGAAGTAGTCGCCGGCATAGTATGCGCCGATAGCGGCCTCGCCGGACTCCATCATATTGTATATCTCATCCATGACATAGCTCTTGACGAGCGGACGCTGCTCCTTGAGCTTTGCCAGTGCCTGCTCCCACTCGCTGTGATCATCGGAATTGACGTTCAGCCCGAGCATATACTGCGCGGTCGCAAATGCGTCGCGGGAGTTGTTGAACTGAAGGATATTGCCGGCGTACTTGTCGTTCCACATCAGCTCCCAGCCCTTGGCGTCGGCTTCGTCAACGACATTTGCATTGTATATCACGCCGACAACGCCATAGGTGTAGGGAATAGAGTACGTGTCGTCCGGGTCGTAGTACAGGCCGCGGAAGCTGTCGTCGATGTACTGATAGTTCGGTATATTGTCAAAATCCAGCGGCAGCAGCATATTTTCACTTGCCATACGCGCTATCATGTAGTCCGACGGGATGACGACATCGAAGCTGACCGCGCCGCTCGAGAGCTTTGCGTACATATCCTCGTTGCTTGCGTAGGTGCTGTAATTGACCTTGACCTTGACGCCGTAGGTCTCGTAGTACCACTGCTCAAAGGCCTTTATGGTGTCGAGCGAGTCGTCCGAGCCGTCGGAGATGTATTCGCCCCAGTTGTAGACATTCAGCGTCAGCGTCTGGGTGCCGCTGCTGACGAGCACAACGATCAGCACGACTGCGAGCACTGCGGAAATGCCTCCGATCGCTATCCGGCGGCCGCGGCTGCTCTCGCGGCGTCTGCGCTTGGGTTCGGCGGACGGATCGCTGTCGACCAGATTCGTGAGAATGAGGAGGGCGAGGATGACAAAGAAGATTATCGTCGCCAGTGCGTACATTTTCGGGGTGACGGTCTTTTTCGTCATGTTATAGATG
>CAKTNU010000195.1 GCA_934589325.1 uncultured Oscillospiraceae bacterium
CTATACGCATCCGGCCGACGCTGCCGTCGCGGAACAGCAGCAACTCATGACTGCCGCGGTCCGGGCAGATGCAGGCCGGGGTGCAGTCGCCCTGCGTCCATGTGCCGTCGGCTATCGCGGTGATGTCGCCGATATAGCGGTACCACTCGCCGCTGCGCGTTATGCCCAGCATCACCGGCTCAAATCTGCTGCGGTCAAGGCAGGAGAGCACTCCCGCCGCCGACTCCAGCGATACTCCGTGCTCCGGCGAGCAGCCGCCGAAGATCACTGCAATGATTTTTTTATCCATGTAAGATCAGCCTCTTTTCTGAGTTGTCAGTTGATAACGGTATCCTCCGGCAGCCTGTAGTTTATCAGGCAGCGGTTGCGGTAGGCGGTGTGCTCGTCCGTGACGCGTCCGTCCGGATCGAGCCGCTGCTGCACGACGTCAACCAGCTCGTATATCCCGTCCGGCTCACGGCGGTATTCCAGGCCGCGGTTCACGACGCGGACGGTATATCCCGGACTGCGCCCGGCGTATATGCGGCCGATTATGTGCTCATCGTCGAAGTCTATGCCCAGCTGCATCGGGAGATCTGTGTCGTTGCGCGCCCGCAGGTCTAGCCAGCCCTCCGCGACGGTCGCATCCACGCCGAGCGGAGCGTCGCTCGGCGGCTCGGGGAAGTCCTTCTTGCTGTGGCCGTGCCGTTCGGTCATCGTCAGCGGCGTGTGCAGGAACAGCCAGCACAGCAGATTAGATATCTGGCACAGCCCGCCGCCGTACTCGGCCGTCAGCGCGCCGTTCAGCTCCGTCAGCGCGTCCCTGTACGGCGTTTCGCGGTCGGCATGGCGGACGCCCAGCGAGAACGAGAAGGTCTCGCCCGGGTATATCATGAGTCCGTCCAGCTTCCGCGCCGCGAGGCGGAGGTTGTGCACCTTGTTCTCCTGATACAGCATCGGGAAGCCGGTATCGCGGTTGTACATGGGGCAGCGCGATTCAAACAGCAGCACGGGCAGCCTTTGCCGCTCCTGCCGCCGCGCCCAGCGCGTGCGGCTGAGACGCATCTTGAGGTAAAAGCAGAATATCCTCTGCCGCCGTCTGAGCGGCAGCAGCCATGGGAATCTCTCGGTGAGCCGTCTGCGCGGCATAGTCATCACTCCAGACAAAAAAATCTCCGTCCCGGTATCTATAAGATACCAGAACGGAGATTTTTTGCTTTCGTTTTGTATTGCGTGCTTCTTCGCATTGCGTGAAGAAAAGCTTACGATTTTATTACCAGATATGTATCCTCGGCACGCGCTTGGACACGGAGCACAGCAGCTCATACGGGATGGTCCCGGCGGCGTCGGACAGCTTATATATGCTGCTGCGCTCGCCGAACAGCTCCACCTCGCTGCCGACGTCGACCTCGGGGAGATCCGTAAGGTCTATCATGCACATGTCCATGCATATGCTGCCGCGCTGCGGGGCAAAGCCGTGCCCGGCGGCAAAGCTGCACTTATTTGAGATGATGCGCGGCAGACCGTCGGCATAGCCTATCGCCAGCACGCCCATGCGCGTGCGCCGCTCGGTCACGAAGCGGCGGCCATAGCTGACGGAAACGCCGCTGTCGTATATCTTGATGGTGCTCACCGTGCTGACAAGGCGCATGCAGGGGCGCAGACCGAGCCGACCGCTCGTGTCGCCGTAGCCGTACAGCAGCAGACCGGGGCGTACCATGTCAAGCGCCATCTCCGGGTAGTTGACCACGGCACCGCTGTTGGCGCAGTGGCGTATTCTGAATTTTATCTCACTGCGGCTCTCGACTGCGCCGACAACGCGCCTGAACAGCTCAAACTGGCTTCTGGTGTATTCCTCGCAGTCCTCGCCCGGCTCATCCGACACGGCGAAGTGCGTGTATACGCCCTCGCTGTCGAGCCCGGGCAGGGAGCAGGAACGGATGACGTTATCCACGCCCTCCTCGAAATGCGCGCCGCCGCAGAGAAAGCCGAGGCGGGACATGCCGGTGTCGAGCTTGATGTGGATCTTAAGCGTGCCGCCAAGTCTGACCGCGTCCTCGGAATATTCCAGCGCCTTTGCAAGGCAGGTCACGGTCTGGGTGATGTTCTGCTCTATGAGCACGGAGGTATATTCGTGCGGGGTGTGGCCGAGGATGAGTATGGGCATGGTTATGCCGCCGTGCCGGAGCTCAAGCGCCTCGTCGAGGCAGGAGACGGCAAGATAGTCGGCTCCCTCCGCCTGAAGCAGCCGCGACACGGGCAACGCACCGTGACCGTATGCATCGGCCTTCACTACGCCGAGAAAGCGGCAGCCCTCCGGCAGCGCCGAGCGTATCGCCCGGTAATTATGTCTCAGATTTTCAAGGCTTATCTCAGCCCAGGTTCTCTTTTGCAGGTCGTTCATATCTCTCTCCGTTCCGGGATGCGGCGTGTCAGCCCAGCCGCCAATCCCTTATATCACAGAATACCGTCACGCGGCCGCCCGATTCAAGCTCCGCATGCGTCGGCGTGAAGCTCGCCTCGTCCAGCCAGAGCGTCACGGTCAGCTCGTCGGATGCGATGAGGCACACCACAGCGCTGCCTTCCTCGCGCCAGAAGCAGTCGGCATAGCCGCTGCGCATCGCGCCGATGAGCGCTGGCAGCGCGCCGACCGGGGTCAGTCCGCCGTCGAGCGTGCCGGTGTCGATGATAAAGCCGTAGTACTCGAGCTCGCGGCTGCCGCCGTGCGTCACGGCCTTCACGCCGCTGAGACTTTCCGGCAGGACCACGGTGACCGCGGTCTCGTCCCCGGTCTGCTCAAGGCTGAGGGTGAACTCAAGACTCTTGTCCTCGTACTCGGCGCGGATATCCGCCGTGAAGCCGACGGTGTCCGCCGCGGCGAGAGCTGACGAAAATTCCTCCCAGCGCGGCTCGATGCTGTTCCGGCCGCAGCCGGACAGAACTATTACGGCGCAAAGCGCAAGCGCGGTGCATATGCGTTTCATGGCAACCTCCGAAGTTGATTTACCAAAGCATATGCCGGGATGTGAGACATTATAAACTCGATATCGCCCCGTGTCAAATATTCTTGCGGCTCTGCGCGGCCGGTTTTACCTTGATTTTACACGGCATGACTTTTGCATTTTACACATGCCCTCTATGATTACAGTCGTACCGAGAATGATATGAATGAAGGAGAAAGAAGAAATGAAAAAAATCAAAAGAACGCTCTGCGTGATACTGAGTCTTGCATGTGCAGCGCTGCTGCTTGCGGGCTGCGGCAATAGTTCATCCGCCGTTAACGGCACCGTCGCCACCGACGGCTCGACCTCGATGGAAAAGGTGATCGGCGCTCTGGGCGAGGCCTTTATGAACGCAAACTCCGGCGCGAGCTTCACCTATAACCCAACCGGCTCCGGCTCCGGCATCAAGGCCGTGCTCGAAGGCCGCTGCGACATCGGCCTCTCCAGCCGCGACCTCAAGGACGAGGAAAAGGCCGAGGGACTTGTCGGCACCGTGCTCGCCTATGACGGCATCGCCATGATCGTCAATCCCGAAAACCCCGTCTCTGACCTGAGCGTCGAGCAGATAGCCGATATCTACACCGGCAAGATCACGAACTGGAAGGACGTCGGCGGCAATGACGCGGAGATAGTC
>CAKTNU010000196.1 GCA_934589325.1 uncultured Oscillospiraceae bacterium
CATGGGGACTCGAACCCCAACGCATCACTGCACGAGAACCTAAATCTCGCATGTCTACCAATTCCATCATGCCCGCGGATATGAGCGGCAGGGAAGACCGCCGCTGTTTTACTGTTATCTGATTTTCACACGGAGAGAGAGCGGGGATACCCACGCCTGCAAAACAAGTGAGCCTGCTCACGCCAAAGGGGGGATGGAACGGTTACCCGATCAATCCGGAGAGTAAGGCCGACTGCTCGATCTTCATAATGACATGAGATATCATGTCGATCACATCGGCAAGTACAAACTTTTTGTATCGATCCGTGATCTGCTCCCATTCGTTGTGGACAAACTGATTTCGTATTTTACGGATCGAATCGTAATATTCCAATTCGTCTGCAAACATATCCTGCATATCTGCCCCGCAGCATTTGCCGATTTGAGCGATATAGTCAGAAACCTTCGGATTTCTGACTTTTTTCCACTCAGCGGTCATACCGGCTTTGTCGGAAAACCAATTCGCGATCTCATTGAGCGTTGATTCAAAAAAAGCCAGCAGGAGAGATAAAAGAGTGCATTTATTTATATCGAGATAAAGATATTTCCAAGATAAAAACTTGTGATATCCCCAAGATACGGGGATGTTCCACTCATCGCCTTCGCTGCTGAACGGTTCAAATTCCTTTACCTTCGCCTCCAGACAGGTGAGAAGATACAGGCAGTAGTCATTGATCTCAGATAACTGCTCTTCAAACTTGACAAACGGAAATATTGCGCTCTGCGTTGTGAACAGCAGGTAGTCTGCTGTCCCTTCGTAATGCTCAATAGAATCACTTTGTGCCAGTCGTTCCAACATGCCGTTCATATTTCAAAAAACGCTGAATGATACCTGCGTACAGCCGGCCGGAAGCCGTTGACGTCAGGCGATCGGGGAGCTTAACAAAAAAACCTATTGCCAAGGCAATAGGTTTCAGTGGAGCGGCTTACGAGGCTCGAACTCGCTACCTCCACCTTGGCAAGGTGGCGCTCTACCGGATGAGCTAAAGCCGCATCAACAATGCTCACTTATATTATCACAAATTTCGCATTTGTCAAGCCTTTTTAAAAAGTTTTTCGGGCTGAGAAGGGGAGTGCCTGAAAGAAACGAGCCGGCCACCCATCACGCTGGCTGATCCCGCCCGATAGCTTCACTTTGCGCGGAGAGCCATCGGGCGGCAGACAGGCACCTATATCGCATCCGCTGCCATGCGGACGTCGGAATCGTCGTCACTGTCGGCGATGCGTAGGTATATAGAAGCGGAGAATACACCGTCGCGTATGGTGAAATCACAGCTGCCGTCGTACTTCTCGGCGACAGTCTCCATTATATGCTTGCCGACACCGCGGTCGAGCTCCGGTATGCGGCGTTTTTTGGCCTCGTGTGCCGGACCTGTGGGATTACACTCCTTTATCACAAGAAAGCCCTTGCTGCGATAGGCGTCGAGCCGGATGTACGGCGACTCCTGCCCGATGCATGCTTCGACAGCGTTGTCCATGAGGTTTCCGAACAGCAACACCAGGTCGGTGTTTGAGACAGGAAGAACGGCCGGGAGCTTTACGGCGGCATCGACGCCTATACCCTCGTCTCTCGCCTCCTGTACGCGGCTGCACAGGAAAGCATCGATGACCGGGTTCTCGCAGCTGCCCAGCTGCGAACCTTGGACCTGCCCGCTGATAAACTGCTGGGCGTACTCGGCGGCCTCGTCGTGCTCGCCGCGCTCTAGCAGGAGCTGTATAGTTCGGACATGGTGCATGATATCGTGCCGGATGCGGCGGTTCGTCTCATACTGCTCGGTAAGGGCGTGGTAGTGGCTTATCTGCGCGTTGAGCTGCTGGCCGAGCATGCGGTTTTCGACCTCAAGCTCTGCCTTGCGGCTGGTTTTGCTCATGGTCATGAGCAGCGCGATATCCGCAACGACTGACAGGACCAATATCAGCGTCAGCATGGCGACCTTGGCGTCGGTCGGGTTTATCTCGAACATGGAGTCGAACGAAAAGCTGATGTTCAGCGTCTGCGACACAGGAAAGAGCATAAACACTATCCACTGCTTAGCGGAAAGGCGGCAGCGCATCTTGCCGATGAGTGAGGCCGCAACGAACAGGAGCAGCGTGTAGAACGGCAGATAATAGCAGGACATGACCACCGTGTTGACATTCATCCATAGCTTGTCCTGAATGAAGCCGTCGCGGTATATTGACGGAAATACCAATATATTAAGGACCTCTGCCATCATCACTGCGGCGTCGGGCAGCACGGCACAGAATATTGTCCTTGCGGGGCGGCTGCGATAGAAGATAAATGCAGAAGCGAGAAAAATGAGAGGCGTCGAAGCGTATCGCGCTGCACTGCGCACCGGCAGCGCCCACGGCACGAGAAAAGCCAGTATACAGATCGGTATATAGCAGAGAAACGTTATCTTCTTTGACCACCGCGGTGTGAGCGTATACCAGAGAAAAATCGCCCATTCAGCCATGAGAACAAAGTTGAACACGACCTGCGCCTGCCATTTTTCCATGCTTTTATCACTCCAAAATATGCTATAGAAAATTATAGCATATAAGGCTGAAAAAGGAAATACATTATTTGCATTTTTTGAAGGAAAAATTTGAGCTTATGCATTGCCGTCAGGCCATCGCACGGGTATGCTTTTTCATTGCGGAGGCGGCATAGACTGCTGTGAGCAGCTCCGTTATGGGCATTGCCAGCCAGAGAGAGTCGGCACCGAGGAGAACGGGGAGCACCAAGATCAGTATGCCGCTGATGACAAGGCCCCTCGCCACCGAGACAATGAATGCCACACGCGGCTGCATGATAGCCTGAAAGTAGTAGGTCGAGAAAATGTTGAACGGCAGCAGCAGGAATGACATTGCGTAGACGCGGATAATGCCCGGCGCGATGGCCAGCACCTCAGGCGTCGGAGCCATGAAGATACGGATATACAGGTTGGGACATGCAATGCTCAGCGCCGTCCAAAAGAGCGCAAAGACCGCCGTGGTTCCGAGAGCGAGACGCAGAGTCCCCTTTATCCGCTCAAATTTCCGTGCGCCGAAATTGGTGGAGATGATGGGCTGTGCCGCCTGCCCCACGCTGTAGGCGCAGCACTGCACAAAGGTGCTGACATTGATTATCGGTCCATAGACCGCGAGCGCCGCGGAGCCGAGCCAACGCATTATCTGCCGGTTGAACAGTACGGTCAGGATCCCCATAGCAACGTCTATGAAGAAGGTCGAGAAGCCGGTAACGCATATCTCACGCAGCTTCTGCGGCAGAGCCTCGGGACGCACGATGCGCAGAGTGTTTTTACGGCTGATGAAGTGGGTCAGCATTACGATAAAGGATATGCCGGAACCGATGGCCGTCGCGAGACCTGCACCGAAAACGCCCATATCGCAGGGGAAAACAAAGAAGTAATCGCCGAATACGTTGAAGATACCGCCGGAAAGCACACTGAGCGTGGCAAGAGCGGGAGCGCCGTCGTTGCGCAGGAAGGCCGCAAGCATCTGGTTGAACAGAAACAGCGGAAATACGTATTTTATCGGCTGCAGATAGCTGTGTGCGAGGCCGAGCAG
>CAKTNU010000197.1 GCA_934589325.1 uncultured Oscillospiraceae bacterium
GTCTGATACCCCTCGGAAAAGCCCTTAAGGAACGGTGCGCTCCTATATGCCTCCTGCGGTGCCGCAATGTCAACACTGCCGCGAAATACAAAGCCCATAAACAGTACGAGCAGCAACAGCAGCAGGCTCGGCGTCAGAAAATGACCGACGCGTTCGACCAGCTTGCCGGGCGTCATGCACAGCCACAGCGCCGCGAGAAAGAAAACCAACGAATACAGCAGCATACACAGCTGTGTGTTTGCTCCATGCGGCAGATAGGGCGCGACCGCCATCTCAAACGGTACGGACGCTGCCCTCGGTATGCCCAGCCCCGGGCCAATGGACAGATAGATCAGCACCGTAAAAATCAACGCAAAACGCCTGCCTACATACTGCCCCAGCTTATCCAGCCCGTCGAAGCGGGCAACGACAATTACCCCCAGCACCGGCAGTATGACTGCTGTCGCCAAGAAACCCATCAGTGCCGGAATCGCGCTGCTGCCGGCATTCTGACCCAGAAACGGCGGAAATATAAGATTTCCGGCTCCGAAAAACATTGAAAACAGCATAAAGCTGACAAGACGCATATTTTTACCGCTTAATTTCATACTTTTCCTCGCTTTAAACAAAATAAAAAAGGGCTCGTCTCAATGTTTGAGACGAGCCCTGATATTACTCATATCACGGATACCCGCGGTACCACTCAAATTGCATGAAAAAAACATGCCCCCTTCAGGCTCCAACAAGCCCTATGCACTAACGTAGCCTGCACGGAAACCCTTACTCGAAAAAACTTTAGGGACTTCAGCTCGGAAGTGATAGGATATTCTCCGCATCCGTCTGCCGGGCTCACACCATCCCCAGCTCTCTGAAAAACTTACTGCGAAATCCGTCTTCGTCATAGCCTTTGTGTTGAATTGTCTTGGCAAGAATAACATCTGTTGCGGTGCTTGTCAATGAAATAAAATGGAATTAAGTATATTGATTTGACATAAACTCATGGAATCCGCTCAAATTCTAAGAGAAAAATCAGAAGATAAAAAACTTCATCTGTAATTCCGTTCGTAAAATCGTATGTTTAAATATGATTTATGACTGTCAGGATTGATAGGAAAGCATCACTTTTGAAAAAGGTAACATACCGGAAAACCATTGAAAAGCAAGAAAAATCCCACAATCTCAATGATTGCGGGATTTACAAAATGTGGAGCGGATGATGGGAGTCGAACCCACCTTATCGGCTTGGGAAGCCGGAGTTCTACCGATGAACTACATCCGCAGGTATCAAGCTTGCTTATTATAGCACTGTCTGAGGAAAATATCAACAAAAACTTTTCGCTCCGCCTCGGCAGAATATTTGCCCGCGGCGGGGTATTCTTATCCGGACCGGATAAATGGAGAGTCACCACGGTACCCGCGGGAGTCCACCGGCTGTCCGGAAGCTTCCCCTGCGTGATATCCGCCGGGGAAGCTATATTATGACATGAACTTATCTATCGCCTCATACAGTGCGCCAAGCTCTTCCGTGCTTTCATCGCCAGTCGCATCGGTAATGCAGTGTTCAAGATGATCCTTGAGTATCACCTTAGCCGTGCTGTTAAGTGCCGAGCGCACTGCGGCAAGCTGTACGAGTACCTCACTGCAGTCGCGCCCGCTCTCGACCATGCGCTTTACTGACTCCAGATGCCCTATAGCGCGGGACAAGCGGTTGACCACAGCCTTTGTCTGCGTGTGAGTGTGCGCATGACTATGTGCATGAACTGTACCGTCGGCATGGGTATGATAATGTATCTCTTCCTCCGGGATATGCATAAGATCAATCCTTTTCTAAATTTGAAAAGTGAGCAGGTCTGTAAGCCGGGTTCTGTCGTGAACGACCATCTATCTAGACCACACGTTGCCGCATGGTTCAAGCCACCTCCTGAGAACGACCGGGCCGGTCATATGTTCTCCCACGGTGTTGCTCCGGATAGAGTTTACAGCGCCGTCATGTCTCCATGCGGCGGGTGAGCTCTTACCTCGCCTTTCCACCCTTACCCCGTTTCCGGGGCGGTATATCTCTGTTGCACTTGTCCGAGGGTCACCCCTGGCGGGCGTTACCCGTTATCCTTGCCCTGTGGAGCCCGGACTTTCCTCATGCGCAGGCTTTCGCCTTGCGCCCGCGGTCGTTTGACCTGCTCACTTTGCATATTCTAATCATTTTCAGCCCGCAAGTCAATAATATTCTTGTATTCGTGGCGCAAAAGTTTTATAATTAAGCGTCAGAATATTATTTAGAATAGGAGAGCGTCATGACTCTTTCTGAATACATTGACTCCGTAAAAAATAAAAGCATCGCCGTTATCGGCATAGGTGTCAGCAATACACCGCTTATTGAACTGCTCGCGGAGAGTGGCTGTGATGTTACAGCATGCGACAGGCGCGGCCTTGAAGAGCTTGATGGAGAAGGTGAAAAGCTGCAGGCCATGGGTGTAAGGCTCCGCCTTGGCGAAGATTACCTTGAAGATCTGCATCAGGACATTATTTTCCGCACCCCGGGTCTTATGCCGTTCGATCCGCATCTCGAGGCAGCAAAAGCCAGCGGAAGCATTATCACCTCGGAAATGGAGCTGTTCTTCGCTCTGTGCCCATGCAAGATCATTGCCGTCACCGGCAGCGACGGCAAAACAACAACGACGACAATAATTTCCGAACTTCTGAAAGCCGAGGGCAAGCGTGTCCATCTTGGCGGCAACATCGGCCATCCGCTGCTGTGCGAAACCCCAGACATACACCCGGATGATCTTGCTGTTCTTGAGCTGAGCAGCTTCCAGCTGCACAGCATGAGCTGCCGCCCTGATATTGCCGTCATCACGAATGTCTCGCCGAATCATCTGGACAAACATAAGGATTATCAAGACTACATCGACGCAAAGGGCGCGATTTTTGCCATGCAGCGTCCCGCTGATAAACTTATACTCAATCTTGACGACGGGCACACACTGTATTATAAATCCCTTGCTCACTCAGATATCTTCTATTTCAGCGATGAAAAGCGCATAGACAACGGCTCGTGCTGTATTGACGGAGAGCTCTACCGCTTCGGCCGTCCGCTTATGCGTGAGGATGATATAAAGCTGCTGGGCAGACACAACGTTCAGAATTATCTTGCCGCATTCACGGCAGTAGAGGGGATAGTTTCGGATGAGAACTGCCGTAGAGTCGCCATGAGCTTCGGCGGCGTGGAGCATCGTCTTGAGCTTGTCCGCGAGCTGCGGGGTGTGAAATATATAAACGATTCCATCGGCACGAGCCCTACACGCACTGCCGCCGGCCTTCACGCGCTCAAAACGAAGCCGATCGTCATCGCAGGAGGATATGATAAGCACATCCCGTTTGACGGTTTGGGAGACGAGCTGTGCCTGTATGCGAAACGAGTTTATCTGACCGGCGATACCGCTGAGAAAATACGCGATGCTATTTTTGCCTCGAAATTTTATAAGCACGGCACTCCGGAGGTTCAGCTCATAGACGATTTTACCGAAACCGTCCTCACAGCCGCCTCGTCAGCGGAGGCGGGAGACATAGTTCTGCTGTCTCCCGCCTGCGCCGC
>CAKTNU010000198.1 GCA_934589325.1 uncultured Oscillospiraceae bacterium
CCTCGGCCTTCTCCTTAACCATGACTTCAGGAACTTCAACGGTCATGTTCTCTATAGCCTTGTGCATAAGGTCGGCACGGACCTCGCCCTCGCGCTGCTCGGCCTTGCGCTTCTCAAGGTCGGCCTTGACGTCGGCCTTGTACTCGTCGAGAGTGTCGAAGCCGTTGTCCTTTGCGAACTCGTCGTCCAGCTCGGGGAGCTCGTTGACGGAGAGGTTATTGAGCTTTATCTTGAACACAACTGCCTTGCCAGCAAGCTCGGGAGCGTAGTTCTCGGGGAAGGTAATGTCGATATCCTTTTCGTCGCCGATATTCATGCCGACGATCTGCTCCTCAAAGCCGGGGACGAAGGAGCCGGAACCCAGCTCGAGATCGTATGCTTCGGCCTTGCCGCCGTCAAAGCGCTCACCGTTGAGGTAACCGTCAAAGTCGATGTTTGCAATGTCGCCAAGCTGAGCTTCACGCTCAACGTCGACCTTGCGGGAGTTGCGCTTGCGGGCAGACTCGAGCTCGTAGCCGATATCATCCTCGCCGATCTCTACAGGGTAGCGCTCTGCGCTCAGCCCCTTGTACTGGCCGAGAGTGACATCGGGGTACAGCGTGACGGAGAAGGTGTAGACGACGGTCTTACCGTCGGTAACGTTGGCGTCAACGATGGAGGGAGCGCCGACGAACTTGACATCGTTCTCGGAAACGCCCTGCTCAAAAGCCTTGGGAGCGAGCTCATCCATAGCGTCCTGATAAAATACCTCTGCGCCGTACATGCCCTCTACGACTGCACGGGGAGCCTTGCCCTTGCGGAAACCGGGAATATTTATGCTGTGCTTATTCTTCAGATATGCGCTGTTGACGGCAGACTCAAACTCTGCCGCATCGGACTCGACCTGAAAAGTAAGGGTGTTATCTTCTTTTTTCTCTACGTTCTTGACAATCATTTAGATTTCCTCCTCTATATGTGCATAACACAAGCTATAACATGATAGCAGATGTTGTCTGTAAAATCAATGACAAATTATTAAAATTTCCTGTCGTTTTTGCCGTTCTGCCTGATTCCGCCCCGTTTGGGCCGTAGCAGGTACGCGCCTCATATACTTCGACACTGATTTGTTGAAATATATATCACACCGTGCTATAATACCCCTCAGCGTTTGCAAAGGAGAAGATAATGACCTCACAGTCCGGCAGAGCGCGCAGAGCGCTTTTTATACTCTTTATAATGTACTGCATAGTGATGCTGCTGCTTTTGTTTGCCCGCGGCAGCCGCTATATCGGCGGCAGCTATATCGAGCAGCTCAAAATGAACCTGAACCTGCATCCTTTCGACACGATGCGGCGGTTCATATATGTCATACGGCACAATGCGAACCCTTATATGCTCAGATATGCGCACATAAATCTTGAGGGCAATATCGCAGCCTTTATCCCATTCGGATTCTTCATGCCCTGTCTGTTCGCAGTTCAGCGTAAGTTCCCGATATTCATCCTCTCCGCAGCAGGGATCATAAGCTCCGTCGAACTGCTTCAGCTCTTCACGCTCCGCGGGAGCTGTGACATCGACGATCTCATATTGAATCTCATCGGCTCTGCACTTGGTTACACAGTATGGTATCTCTCAGCAAAATTTAAAGTCAAGAAGTCCTGAATCTCATAATTCAGGACTTCTTTTCAGTCTATTATTTTTACCGGCGTGAAGTCAACCCAGTCGGCCGAGACGAGCTTATACTCAGTTCCGCCGCGCCAGCCGTTGAAAGCCGCGGCACAGCCCTTGCCATGGATATGGCCGTAACAGCAAAGCCTGACCTCGTGCTCACGCAGGAGCGATAATATCTCCGGGCACTCATATTTCTGAAAAATCGGCGGATAATGCAGAAAGACGAGCTTTTTTTCCGTCGGCGCCGCCTTGAGCGACGCTTCAAGCCGACCTATCTCGCGGAGCATTATCTTTTTGTCATGCTCGCCGCCCTTTTCCTCCTCGTAGAACCAGCCGCGGGTACCGCAGAGACTGTATTCACCGTATTGGAAAGCATTATTATACAGTATATCAATGCTTGTGATGCCGCACTCGGCAAAAAATTTCTTTGCTTTTGCCGCCGTAGACCACCAGAAGTCGTGATTACCCTTTAGAATTATTTTTTTCCCGGGGAGCGCGTCGATAAACAGAAAGTCCTCGCGGCACTGCTCTATGCCCATTCCCCAGCTTATGTCGCCGCATATAACGCACACATCATCCGGTGTGAGCGTTGAAAAGCCCTCTCGCAGTTTCTCGGCATGGTTTTCCCATTTGGGTCCGAAGATATCCATCGGCTTGGACGCGCCGAGTGACAGATGCATATCCCCTATTGCGTATAATGACATATTTTCAAAAATCAGCTCCGTATTTTTTGCTGTGTCCCGGCAGATAATATATTCGGCTATACAGGCCGAATAATCTTTTTCCGGAGGTACAACATGAACGATAAGACCCGTAACGACGTCATCCCCGGCGTCGGCTGTGATGTGACCAACTGTAAGTACAACACCATTGACTGCCGCTGCTCGGCAAGCAAGATAAGCGTGCAGAACGAAAAGGCAAACACCAAGGGCGAGACCTACTGCTCTACCTTCTGTCCCCGCGGCTGCTGCTGATCTCAGCGGAAGATCTGTAGGCTCCAATGTAATTGCGGAATCGGCATTGTGCCGGTTCCGCAATTTTCAATCGCACTGAAATGCGTCCGGTATATGCTCTATGCTTATTCTGCGGCTTGCCTCTCCGTCGGGAGCATATATCTCCACAACGTCGAACCGCGGCTGAAGCTCACAGCACGTTTCTCCGAGCCACAGCTCCGCCGTATATATTATTCTCTGCTGCTTTGCCCGGGTCACAAATTCCCGCGCTTCGGCAAAATCTGCATTTCTGCGGAGCTTTACTTCGACAAACGCTACATATTTTCCGCGTGACGCGATTATATCGATCTCTCCGCCGCGGCAGCGGTAATTCTGCGCGAGTATCTTATAGCCGCGCAGACGGAGATACCTCGCCGCCCGTTCCTCGCCCCAGCTTCCAAGCTCCCGCGCCATCAGTGCATTTTCCTCAAAAAGCTCATGCGGTGGATCGGCGATGCTCCGAGCTCGCGTATTGCGGCGTAGTGCTGCTTTGTGCCGTAGCCCTTATGCTTGGCAAAGCCGTAGCCGGGGTAAAGTCTGTCCATTTCAAGCATTACCCTGTCACGGCTGACCTTCGCGAGTATTGACGCCGCGGCAATATCGGCGCACTTTCCGTCCCCGCCTACCACGCTGCGGCACGGGAAGTCAATGCCACTTGTCTGATTGCCGTCTATGAGCGCGAGCTCCGGCCGCAGGGAAAGACCGGATATCGCACGATTCATGGCGAGAAAGGTAGCGTTCAGGATATTCAGCGCCTCTATCTCCTCAACTGACGCAAAAGCGATGCTATACGCCAATGCCATTTCACATATCTCGTCAAACAGTACATCCCGGCGCTTCTCGCTGAGCTTCTTGGAGTCGTTGAGACCGTCTATTATTATTC
>CAKTNU010000199.1 GCA_934589325.1 uncultured Oscillospiraceae bacterium
GTCGTGTATCTCCATGTAATCCATAAGCTGGCCGACAGTCGGTGCGGGAGGCGGCGCGTACACACCGCTCGTGAGCTCCGAGGCCACCTGCTTTATCTTTGCAAGGCTCGTTCCGCCCAGCTTGCAGCCTACCCACTTATGTCCCTCCGCCTTCATCATCTCAAGACGCATTGCCTGAGCCTTGTAGCCGTCATGGATGTCAAGCTCGGGATGCTCAAGATAGAACTGCTTTATCTCGTGGTTGTTCTGCTCACCCTCAAGGGATATCTCCGCCAGATGTCTGAGAAGTTCATTTTTATCGTTAGTCATGATTTTCCCTCCAGTCAGACAAAATTGACGGAAACTTCGCCGAATCTTCCGTATCGGCAACGGAAATTATCTCCGGCCTTCGCCATCTGCATAGTTATCGCGGAGCCGGAGAGCACGAACTCCCCTGCCCTCAGCGGGTCACCCTTTGACATAAACTTGTTTGCAAGCCATGCTATGGCATTTGCCGGGTGGTCGAGCACCGCCGCACCGCAGGCGACCTCTGCCTGACGGTTGTTATGCTCGTAAACGTAGCCTATCAGTCCAAGATCAACTTCATACGGCATTATCGGCGTATCACCGATGACATATGCGCCGAAGGAGGCGTTGTCTGCAATACTGTCATAGACCTTGCGCGGCACATCCATACGCTGGCGCACATCTACAAGCTCAAGGCAGGGCACGATATACTCCGTTGCCCGGAGCACATCCTCGGGAGTAATATTTTCGCCGACAAGGTCAGCCTTCAGCTTAAAGCCTATCTCCGCCTCGACCGCAGGCTGGACGAAGTTTGCCGCCGGTATCTCTCCCTCATTGCAGTAGCACAGCTCGTTGAATATAACGCCGTAATCCGGCTCATAGATACCGCCGAGATCGCGCATGGCCTTGCTCGTAAGCCCGACCTTCTTGCCCGATACGGTATAGCCGTCGGCAATGTAGCGCTTGACTATCTCGTCGGCAATGGCATACGCGTCGTCATCGTCTATCGCGGGATATAGATGACTCGGCGGCGTGACGGGCACATGGTTCATGATGGAATCATAGTGGATCCTGCCCTGTTCCAATATCTGTTCTTCAGTCATGGTCATCGGCATATTCCTCCTCTGTTATATATTCTGAGACTTGTCTCAAATAATTCCGTGTTCTTTTGCCTGCGCTGTCAGCTCGTCCCTGAAATCCGGGTGCGCAAGCGATATCATCGCACGTACTCTATCCTTCATGCTGAGCGGCTTGAGGTTTACGCAGCCGTACTCGGTGGCGACATACTGGACGTCGGAGCGCGGTGTGGTTATCGCAGTTCCCGGCGGGAATGAGAGAACTATGCGGCTCTTTCTGCCCTCGGTGCGGTGCTGCATTGTTGAGGTTATGGCAAAAAAGGATTTGCCGTCCTTTGAATTCTGCGCTCCGCGTACGAAATCAAGCTGGCCGCCGGTGCCGCTGTGCTGCTTAAAGCCCATGCTGTCGGCTGCGACCTGCCCGAAAAGGTCTATCGACATTGCCGTATTTATGGACACCATGCGGTCGTTCTTTGCAATCACAGCAGGGTCATTGACCTTTGAAAACGGCATGAAATATATGCTTCTGTTCCTGTCAAGGAAGCTATACAGTTCATTGGTACCATACGCAAAGCCTGTGACGCTGACGCCGGGCATATACGATTTTGCATGGTTTGTGACATTGCCGTTTTTCATGAGGTGCATTATCACATCGCCCATCATCTCGGTATGCACGCCGAGGTCGTTCTTGCTCTGAAGTCCATAGCCGACTGCCGAGGCAAGACCGCCGAGGCCCAGCTGTATCGTCGCCCCGTCGGGGATGAGCTCAACTATGTTGCGGGACATCGTCTTGACTGTCTCATCCGCCGCTATCTCCTCCACTGTCTCTAGCCTGTCGTCGGCCTCTACTATATAATCAGCCTGTGAACAGTGGATCAGATTCTTTTCACCGTAGACATACGGAACGCTGCGGTTGACCTGGAGTATTACGGTCTTTGCCACACTGCAGATGCATTGGTGCAGTGCGACTCCGGTGGCACCGAAGCTCATGTAGCCGTCCTCGTCACACGGCGAGACTTCTATAAACGCCACATCCGGCCTCGCCGTTTCGCGGCACCATATCTCTATCTGGCTGAGGTGGACGGATGTAAAATCGCCGTTGCCCATGCGGAGCCCGTTTCGTTCCTCGGTACCCATAAAATAGGACTTGAAGCTGAATCGGCCGTCCGTCCCCGTAAACATTTTCGACGGACGCCGGAACTGCGAACAGGTAACGGTGACATCATGCAGCTCGTTTGAGCGCGCTTCAAGCGCACGGCACAGCGCATAGGCAATGCTGCTTGTGGAGCCGATATATACGGTGTCTCCGCTTTTGACCTCTCTCACCGCTCTTTCCGCGGTGCAGAGCTTGCTTATATAATCAGTTCTAAGGTTTGACATTATATTCTCCCTTTGAGCGGCCCCGAATAAACGTTCCGCAGGGCTGCAATATTTATTCAGCGGCCGCTTTTAGGCTTTGGTTTATCAGCTGTTTTCAAGCTCCTTCTTGCCTTCGTGCATCAGCTCATAGCAGATATCGAGTATCATGTCCTCCTGCCCGCCGATAGCTCCGCGGCGTCCGAGCTCCTCAAAGATGCGCTGGTACGGTATGCCGTACTTCTTCGAAGCCGCAAGAGTGTTGAGGTAGAAGCTGGAATAAATACCGACCTTGCCGAGAGTGCAGGACTCGCTGGTGACTTCGAGCGGACGCTGAATAATGGGCACGACATATTTGTCGGTAACGTCGCACAGCTCATAGAAATCGCATCCCGTCTCAACGTGCATCTTTTCGAGCACAGCGACAATCGCCTGAGTGCAGCCGTTTCCGGAGCCGGCACCGAGGCCGTTGAGGGCGCCGTCCACAAAATCTGCGCCGGCTTCGACCGCTGCAACAATGTTTCCAACGCCAAGGCCGAGATTGTTATGCGTATGAACGCCGATCGGGAGTCCGGTCGCATCCTTGAGTGCGATAACACGGTCACGTATATCCTGCGGCACAAAGGCGCCTGCGGAATCCGCGAAGTAGACTGCATCTGCGCCGTAGCTCTTGAGCTTCATGGCGTTCTCAACAAGCTCCTCAATGCTGATGAGATGGCTCATCATCAAGAAGCCGATGACCTCGAGCCCAAGCTCCTTGCCGCCGACGACGTGAGTCTCTCCGAGGTCAGCCTCGGAGCAGTGGACCGCAACTCTGACGCCGTCCAGTCCGTAGTTTTCCTTGGCAAAACGCATATCCTTCATGGTCGCGATGCCCGGGCAGAAGAGATCAAACAGCTTGGTGTTGTGCAGCTCTTTTCTTGCGGCAAGCAGTATCTCACTCTCGGGATACTTCAGAAGGCCGTACTGGAGCAGCGATCCGTTCAGGCCGGCGCCATGACCGACCTCGGCCGCGTACACTCCGGCCTTCTCAAGACCGGCGCAAACATTTGCGACGGTTTCAGGGCTCTGGCTGTGGTGGAG
>CAKTNU010000200.1 GCA_934589325.1 uncultured Oscillospiraceae bacterium
AGTCGGCACAGTACCACGCTGGTATCTGGTGCCCCCACCAAAGCTGTCTGGAAATGCACCAGTCGTGGACATTTTCCATCCAGTTAAGATAGGTCTTGGTAAAGCGCTCGGGCACGAATTTGATCCTGCCGTCCTTGACGACGCCTATAGCCTTCTTTGCCAGCGGCTCCATTTTCACGAACCACTGCGGGGAAAGCATCGGCTCGACGACCTTGCCGCAGCGGTAGCAGCAGCCGACATTATGGCTGTACGGCTCGACCTTGACGAGATAGCCCTGCTCCTCAAGATCGGCTACGATGGCCTTTCGCGCCTCGTAGCGATCCATACCGTCGTACTTTCCGCCGTTTATGATCCTGCCGTCTTCGTCGATACACTGTATCTGCTCAAGATCATGGCGCAGACCGACCTCATAGTCGTTGGGGTCATGGCACGGGGTCATCTTAACGGCGCCGGTGCCGAAGCCGAGCTCGACGTAATCGTCGGCAACGATGGGCAGCTTACGGCCGACAAGCGGGAGTATCGCATTCTTACCGACAAGGTGCTGATATTTCTCGTCGGCAGGATTGACGGCGACGCCGCTGTCGCCCAGCATAGTCTCGGGGCGGGTGGTAGCGATTATAAACTCTTCGTCCGAGCCTTCTATGGGATATCTGATATGCCAGAAGCTGCCGGGAATATCCTTATACTCTACCTCCGCATCGGAGAGCGCAGTGCGGCAGTGCGGGCACCAGTTTATCATGCGGCGGCCCTTATATATGAGCCCCTTCTCGTACAGGTCGCAGAAGGTCTCGCGGACAGCCTTGGCGCAGGTATCATCCATGGTGAAGCGGCTGCGGCTCCAGTCGCAGGAGACGCCCATGCTCTTCTGCTGCTCAACGATACGGTCACCGTATTTTTCCTTCCACTCCCAGACACGCTCGAGGAATTTCTCACGTCCGAGGTCATAGCGGGTCTTGCCCTCCTCCTTGCGGAGAACTTCCTCTACCTTGATCTGCGTTGCGATGCCGGCATGGTCGACGCCTGGCAGCCACAGCGCCGCATAGCCCTGCATCCGCTTATAGCGGGTCATGATATCCTGCAGCGTAGAATCCAGCGCATGCCCCATATGGAGCTGCCCGGTGACGTTGGGGGGCGGCATGACGATGGAGAATGGCTTCTTATCGGGATCTATCTCGCCCTTGAAATAGCCGCCCTGCATCCACATATCATAGATCTTTTTCTCGACCGATTTCGGTTCGTACACCTTCGGGAGTTCTTTCATCTTATATACATTCCTCTCTTGAAAATATTATACTCTTGCTTTATACCTTTGCATCAATAATGCTTTTTCCGCACTTTCCGGCAACGAACGCAGCGAAGTCGGCCGCCGTGCCTGTCGTGAATGCATCGTCCGGAATGATGTACGCCCGCTCATCGGCGACGTACAGGAGCAGGCTTTCGCCGGCATGATATATCTCGGCTATGCGATTATAATCCACATGCTCCACATTATCGCCGGAAACGATGTCTATGCCGGCGTCATCGGCGCGCATATGTATCGGATCAACGCAGTTCGCCATTCTGCGGCGGTTCTCGTTGGCATTGAATTTATCACGCCGGAGCTCCCAGCCTATCAGGATCACGCCTATCGCGACAATTATGATATTCTTGGACGTCCACGCTCCGCGCACCGTCAGCAGTATGCACAGCAGCAAAAGCAGCGCACCGACCGCTGCCACTGCCCCGGTCAGGAGCCTGCGCGGTATGCGGCCGCGGATATATCTGTTTATGCGCACAAAGCTGAGATAATCCAGCCTGTCTGCCGTATATTCGGCCTCAAAAAGCATCGTATCCCTCCGTTTGAACAAAAATAAACGCCCTGAGGTCATTATAACCTCAGGACGATAAAATACCGCGGGACCACCTGTTTTCCGTATAAATACGGCACTCGGCCCCTGTAACGGGAGGACCCGCCCGACGCTGCCGGGGGTATCCCCTATCACGCCGGATGCTCATGGCCGACCTTCCGGATAGTCCGCAGGCGCTCGCACCGGCCGCGCCCTCTCTGCCGCAAGACTTTTTCCGTACTCCTGCCAATCATTGCAGTTAAAATATAGCGTAAATATAACTTATTTGCCGCCCTTTGTCAAGAGGGATCAGGCTGCTTTGATGCTCAGGTCCCCGCTGACGGTATTGATATAATACGCCGCATCATCTTCGAGCCTACAGGCAAGCTCAGCCTTCAGATTGCCGGAGACGGTATCAAACTCCACAGCGGGAGACGTGTCCGCAGGCAGGCGGAGCGTCACATTTCCGCTGACGGAACTGACGTCAAGCTCTGCGGCCGCTTCATGCAGGCCAAGCTCGACCTGTCCGCTGACCGTATTAACGCTCACGCCGTTAAACGAGCAATCGGCAAGCAGGATATTGCCGGAAACTGCGTCGACTTTCAGCTTGCCTGCCGAACAGTCGACGAGCTTTATGTTCCCGGAGTTGCCGGTAATGTTCAGCTCCTTCGCCGCGGCCAATTCTTCTGCATCGATATATCCGCTGACCGTGTTTATCCCGATGCTCTCGAGCTTGAGCGTGCGCGGTATCTCAACATACAGGTATTTGGTCGGCAGCTCGTCGCGCCTGGCGGCATATTTTATCTCCAGTGTACCGTTCTCGACACGCCAGCACAGCGCAGTCTCGTCGTCAAGCTCCGTCTCACTGACTTCGGGGATCTCGGAGATTTTTATCGCATCATCGGAGCTGAGCTTTATCTCAATGCCGCCGGCCAGCCAATCTATGTTCAGGGCACCGACATTTTCGGCCGGTATGCCGTACACATTCTCGGGCGATACATCGTTCCACCGTTCACCAAGATAGTCGCCGTTGGTGCCGGACCCGGACGTCTGTATATTGCCGGAAACGAAGCCGTCCGCCGTGTCGATCACCGCATTTATCAGATCATCCACGCTGTCTGACTGCCCGTCATCACGCCTGACCTCTATATTTGCGCCGTTTCGCAGGCTGACGGAGCTGATGACTATACCCGCAATAATAAGCGCGGCAGCGACGATAAGTATTATCTTCGTACTTTTTTTCATTATTACTGCTCCTTCCTGATAAGTAGATCCTTCATTTTATTCCATAAAGTTCTGGTAGCTCTTGCAATGAGCTTTACAAGCTCCACAGCGCCGAGACCGGCAAGCAGTGCTGTGCCGGCCGCGATGAACGCAAGCCCTGTAAGCAATCCCCACGGGATGCTCAGATAGCCGAACAGTGCCGCTCCGACCAGCGTGACCGCTGCTATCACCAGCGCAGCCACAACTGCCAGCACCACTATCGCTATCGCCCACAGCGCAGCAAACAGCCCCAGCGCAGCGGCGGCAGCGGCAATAAGCAGCGGCAGCCATATCGGGGCAAGCACCACTGCCAGCAGAATACTGAACGCCGTCCAGCCTCCGCTCGGACGGACGCGGCTGCGCACCAGCTCCGACATAGGCATATCCCGGAGAAGCTCCTTGGCTATCT
>CAKTNU010000201.1 GCA_934589325.1 uncultured Oscillospiraceae bacterium
CTGCTCTACGGCGTGGAGGTAAAGTTCTACAACATGGAGGTCGAGATTGACAGCAACCTCCAGACCAAGAGCGACGGCCTGTACGTAATAGGCGACTGCTCCGGCGTGACGCACTCTCTGTCCCACGCCTCGGCAAGCGGCGTACATGTCGCACGCCACATTCTCGCCAGATGAGCCGGAAATCCCTGCGTTCCCTTGATTTTTTGTCCCGCAAGGCTTATATTGGTAAGCATATTGCAGCAGGGAGGCAGTCGATGGACAGGGTCAAGGGACAGAACTATATGCACGGCGCGGCCATCCTCACGGTCGGCGTCATCGTGATGAAGCTGCTGGGCTTCATCTATAAGATACCGCTCGGCAACATTCTCGGCGACGAGGGGTATTCCATGTTCCTCAGCGCTTATAATATATACAATGTCTTTTTCGCGCTGGCGACTGCAGGTCTGCCGGTGGCGCTGTCGCGCCTCGTCGCAGAGGCAGACGCCAACGGGCGCGTGAAGCAGGAAGAGAAGACCTTCCGGGTGGCTCAGAGGACGTTTTTCGTCATCGGTCTTGTATTTGCGCTGATTCTTTTCCTGTTCCCGGACTGGCTCGCTGCGACTTACCTTGAAAATCCGGACGCCGCCCCCGGCATCCGCGCAATGGCTCCGGCAATACTGCTGGTGTGCCTTGTGTCGGCCTACCGCGGCTATTGTCAGGGCAACGGCAACATGATACCGACCACCGTAGACGAGGTGCTTGAGGTACTGTTCAAGGTCATATCCGGCCTGATACTCGCCTCCGTCGCGATGAACCGCGGTCTAGGCCGCCCTACCGCGTCAGCAGGCGCGATACTGGGCGTTTCGATAGGCTCGGTAGTATCTCTGCTGTATATGGTCTTTTATAAGCGCCGGAATTATGACCGGCTCTCCGCGCCGTATTCCGCCGGGATACACGACCCGAACGACACCCCGGATGACGACGAGCTGGTAGACTCCACAGGCACGATAATCAAAAACATTCTGTCCATCGGCGTACCTATCGCTTTCGGTGCCTGCATCATGGCAATACTCAACAGCGTCGACTCCAAGCTCTGCATGAACCGCCTCCAGTCTGCCGCCGGCTTCAGCTATTACGAGGCAAAGGTGCTGTACGGCGTGTACGGCAAGGCACAGACGCTGTTCAACCTGCCCGCCGCATTCATAACCCCGCTGACCGTCGCCATAGTCCCGGCTATCTCCGGTGCGATAGCAAAGCGCGCAAGCAGCGACGCGGCCAAGATAGGCGAGGACTCGATGCGCATCTCTGCCGTTATCGGCATGCCGATGGGCGTGGGCCTCACAGTCCTGTCGGAGCCCATCATGAACGTTCTCTACCCGAACAGCAATGCCGCAGGCCCCGGTCTTCTCGCGGTGATGGGTCTTGCGTCCTTCTTCGTGTGCGTCGTGCTGATGGAGAACGCAATACTTCAGGCCTCCGGCAAAGAAAAGCTGACAATGATAACGATGGTCGTCGGCGGCCTCGTCAAGATACTCGTCAACTGGTTCCTTGTGGCACAGCGTGATATAAACATCTACGGCGCCCCCATCGGAACACTGGTCAGCTACATCACAATGACCGTGCTCAATTACGTGTTCATGTGCGCTGCGCTGGACGAGCGTCCGCGCCCGCTGAAAATATTTGCCCGTCCGCTGATATCCAGTCTTCTTATGGGCGCATCGGCTTGGGCGGTATACGGTCTCGGCTCGAAGCTTCTCAGCACAGCCGACTGGAAGCGCACCGCGGCGTGCATGCTTCTGGCGGTCATCGCCGCGGTCGTCGTATATGTCGTCTCGGTCGTCACTCTGCGCGCCATAACAAATGAGGATATGCAGCTCATACCCGGCGGTGAAAAAATTGCAAAGCTGCTGCATATCCGGTAAAAATTCGGCATATAGGACTTGATAACAGCCGGGTTTTGTGATAATATCTGCGTTGCTGCCCTGTTGGGGCGGCAATAGAGAAATAAATGAGTATTCTGCTGCATTTTCGGGCAGACTCATCATAAACATGGCATGAGCCACACTTTTAGGAGGATTCACACATGAATAAAGCTGAACTCGTATCTGCCGTTGCAGAAAAGACCGGTATGTCCAAGAAGGACAGCGAGAAGGCCGTCAACGCCGCATTCGACACCATTACCGAAGCTCTGGCTTCCGGCGACAAGGTGCAGCTCGTCGGCTTCGGCGCATTTGAAGTCAAGGAGCGCGGCGCACGTATCGGCCGCAACCCCAAGACCAAGGAAGAGATCGAGATCCCCGCATCCCGCGTTGCTTCCTTCAAGGTCGGCAAGGCTCTCAAAGAGGCTGTCACCAAGTAATTTTCGATTATAAAAAGCAGCCGCATTTATAAAATGCGGCTGCTTTTGGTACCAAGGAGTTTTTGCATGAGACTGGACAAGTATTTAAAAGTCTCCCGCCTGATAAAGCGCCGCAGCGTCGCGAACGACGCCTGTGACGGTGAGCGCGTGAGCGTCAACGGGCGGCAGGTCAAGGCCAGCTATCAGGTCAAGGTCGGCGACGTGATAGAGATAGCCTTCGGTCAGCGCAGCCTCAAGGTCGAGGTAACGGATATCAACGAGACCGCGAACAAATCAAACGCCGCCGCTATGTACAAAGAGCTTTAAGCTCTCAGGCAGAGCGAACGCCGGTCCGATCCTGCGTCGCTTCTTCTGCATATATGACACAGCCCCCGCGCAGATGCGCGGGGGCTGTGTATTACTTTGCTCTTTTTACTTGAACGCGTAGAAGGCGAGGGAGATTATCGACGCGGCGAGGAGCATCACGGGGATGCCCTGAAACGCTTTCGGCACATAGCGCTCGTTTATCCGGCTCTTGACTCCGTCAAACAGCAGCATCGCCAGTACAAAGCCCAGACCTGCGCCGATCGAAGCAAACAGCGATTCAAGAAAGCTGTAGCCCTCTGCGATGTTGTTCACCGCAAGCCCAAGCACCGCACCGTTGAGCGCGATGAGCGGGAAGTACCCCCCGAGAGACTTGCCGGACTTGGCAAAAATCGCTCCGAGAATGTACACGACCAGCAGTACGACCAGCACAAACATCAGCGTCTCAAGATATTCCGCGCCGAGCGGCACAAGCACGAAATTCTCCAAGGGCCAAGTTATTGCCGCTGTGAGCAGCATGACGAGCGCAACGGAAAATCCCATAGCGGCAGTACCATGCTTTCTGCCGCCAAGTACGGGGCAGATGCCGAGGAACTTCTCCATAGCGTAGTTATTGACCAGCACGCCGCCGAGCATTAACAAAAGTAGTGCTTTCATGGTTTATTCCCCCTCCTTTACGGTATTACCGGCAAGTCCGGCCGCGGCACAGGCGGTGCCGGAACCCGCAGCCTTTTTGCCGCCGAGCTTATTTATCACGGCAAGCAGGAACGCAAACACCACGAAGCCTCCGTGGGGCTGGAGCAGTGCGGGAA
>CAKTNU010000202.1 GCA_934589325.1 uncultured Oscillospiraceae bacterium
GTACAGAAGGCTTGCCCGTGAAAAGTGCCCCTCCGTGGGCATCCGATGGATGTATCTGCTCTGGGCGGCGCGGTCTCGCACAAGATACGGTGCGCATGCTTCCGTCAGCCTCCGTTCTGCCGTATCCGCACTGCATAAAATAGTGTCCATCCGGCTTTGCCGGATGGACACTATTTTATGTCATTTCAGTTTGTCAAGCACCGCTCCGATGTCGGCATCTATCATTATCGACCGATCTTCAAGTCCGCGCACGGCGGCAGCCTCCCCCATATTTATGCACGCATAGACCGCCGCCGGTTCCTGCGCCGCCATGCGCTGGAACGGGTACTTGATGATGACCGGGGTGTTGTACCCTACGCCAAGCTCCAAGACCAGCAGCTTCTGCCCGGAGCGAGTACGGAGGAAATTTTCATACCGCTCTGCCGCACGGTGCCAGCCCTCGTCCTCGGCAAAGCTGTCATCACAGCGCAGATTCATGATCAGCGGTCTGCCGCAGTGCGGGCATACAGGAACGAGTTCTGATGGGACCCGCATGTTCTCCTGCCTCCGCAGCATCTCGCGTATGACCTCTTCATTGTCAAAGGTCTCATGCCGGCACGGTCCGCTGCACTGAAACAGGCCGTAATCGCCCTGTGTATAGAACAGCCGCTTCTTGTCAAAGCCCGCTTTCTGAAAGCAGTGGTCGACATTAGTCGTGATAACGAAATAGTCCTTGTCCCGCACCAGCGACAGCAGCCTGTCATACACCGGCTTCGGTGCATCCTGATACCGGTTGATAAAGATATACCGACTCCAATACGCCCAGAACTCCTCCGGTGTCCGGAACGGATAAAAACCGCCGGAATACATATCGCTGATACCGTATTTTTCTGCAAAATCAGAAAAATACTGCCGGAACCTTTCTCCGCTGTAGGTGAAGCCCGCGGCCGCGGACAGTCCCGCTCCCGCGCCGATCACTATAGCGTCGGCCTCATCGAGCGTCTTCTTCAGTCGTTCTGTCTGCGCCGAGCAGCTGCTCATATATTTCTCTGTCCTTGTCTTTGAAAACATTAAAGATCACCTTCATTTTGCTCCCGGTCTCCGCTTTGTACCGCCGCACGGTCTCAACGGCTATCTCCGCCGCACGCTGATTCGGAAAATGAAATACGCCCGTGGAAATGCAGCAGAACGCTATGCTTTTTATCCTGTTTTGTTCCGCAAGCTCAAGACAGCTGCGGTAACAGGAGGCCAGCATCCGCTCGTCCTCCGGCGTCACACGTCCTTCGACTATGGGGCCGACCGTATGCAGGATGAAATCGCAGGGCAGATTATATGCTCTCGTCAGCTTTGCACCCCCGGTCGGCTCCTCATGTCCCTGCCGCGCCATCAGCTCAGCACAGGCCAGCCGGAGCTGCACACCCGCGAAGCTGTGTATGCAGTTGTCGATGCAGGCATGGCACGGGATATAGCAGCCGGTCATGCCGCTGTTCGCGGCGTTCACTATGGCGCCGCATTTGAGGCGGGTAATATCTCCCTGCCATATACAAATATCACCGCGCACCGGATGCAGCTCCTCCGCATCCGTGATGCCGCCGTCCGCCAGCTCCTGCTGCATATATGCGTCCTGGACCGCAAGAAACTCATTATCTGCCGCCATTGGCGGGCGAACGTTCAGCAGCGACCTAAGCAGCCGCTTCTGTCCGTCGGAGTTTTGCGGGACGGATATATCCCGGTATTCGGCCTTCTCATTCAGCAGCGACCGTATCAAAAATCGCCGCCGTTCCGCCTGTGTCATGACGTGCTCCCTTCCAGAGTCTCATTTATTAGGAAAGAAAAACCCCACGGTCATATCAAGATAGTTCATACCGCTGTAATTCGGGTACTTTGCCTGAACTTTTGACTTCATCTCTTCTGCGCTTTCACAGGTCATGGCTATTTCCTTCAGGTCATTGAGATAGTCGACCTTAGTCTTGGCATCCTTCAGATCCTCCGGGGTGTAATGCGAGGTCAGGACGAGATCAAAGCCATGGCGTATGTAGTAGTTCAGCTGCGAAATAATACCGTCGGCGTGCGGGCAGCCCGCCACTATGGAGTGGCAGTCGTGCCCCATCATGTGAGTGTACACACAGTTCAGTTCCGGTATCTCGAGATCATATGCCTCGGCGTTGGGTCTGACTATAAAACGGATACCGGCTATCTCGATCTCGCCTTCATCCATTACATTTGTCACATCACTGAGCCCCGCGTCAAAGCTGTCGCCGAATATGCTCCTGAAATTCGCAACCAGCGCTGCGCCGCCGCCATTGGTATTATACACTACGGAGGATGCGGTGCCGTAGACCGGGATTCCCGGCAGGAATGACGCGCCCGCCGCGTGATAAGCTACGAGCTTGCCCTCCACAGTGATCTCCTCATGCTTCAGAAAATCCGCAAGCTCCCTGATATTGTCATAAAAGCACGGCAGTTCAATGGTCACGCCTCTGTCGTTCTTAGCCAGCACGAAAACTTCATCATCTATGGCATCGTTTGTCTGATATGCGTAAAGCGTGATCCCGTTCTTAGTATAAATATCAACTCGGCCTTTGTCCAGCACTACGGTACGTTCAGCGTTTTTATTCATTGTTAATACCTCCAAAATCTTTGTCCGAAAGTTCATTTCCCTTTCGCTGAGATCATAATAACGCTGTATGCATCATTAGTAAAGTAAGCACAATAATGTGCTGTAGTTACCAAAAGGATACTATAGCCGATTGAAATTACTGCGGCATTGGTGTAATATATGTCTATATTGCGCCTCACGGCGCAAAGTTTTGGATCATCTTTCGGAGCATAAACAATGATAGATAAAATGCATATCCGCGGAGCGAAGGTGCACAACCTGAAAAATATAGACGTGGACATTCCGCTGAACAAGATCGTAGGCATCGCCGGCGTATCCGGCTCGGGCAAGTCGTCACTGGCGCTGGGCGTACTGTACGCTGAGGGCTCACGCCGCTATCTCGAGGCACTGTCGACCTACACACGCCGCAGGATGACGCAGGCATCCAAGGCCTCGGTAGATGAAGTGCTGTACGTTCCGGCAGCGCTTGCGCTGCACCAGCGTCCCGGTGTCCCGGGTATACGCAGCACCTTCGGCACAGGAACGGAACTGCTGAACAGTCTGCGCCTCATGTATTCCCGCCTCGCCAGTCACCGCTGCCCGAACGGGCATTATCTCTCCCCTTCCCTGCTCGTTGCCGCAGGGAAGGAACTAGTCTGCCCGGAGTGCGGTGCCCGGTTCTATGCGCCCTCCGCCGAGGAGCTGGCGTTCAACTCGCAGGGCGCCTGTCAGAAGTGCGGCGGCACCGGCAGCGTCCGCACGGTGGATATGGCATCGCTCGTACCGGACGATTCTCTGACTATCGACGGCGGCGCAGTCGCACCGTGGAACAGCCTGATGTGGTCGCTGATGACCGACGTCTGCCGCGAGAT
>CAKTNU010000203.1 GCA_934589325.1 uncultured Oscillospiraceae bacterium
GGACGACTCATGTGCCGCGAGGAAAACGACCGTGGTATCAAGCTCGCCGGGGCGTCCGGGACGACCCATCGGGGTGCGGGCGGTGATGAAGCCGTTCATGGCTTCCATGGCTTCGGGGGAGTTGGCTTCGGAAGCGAAGAAGCCCGGGCAGATGGCATTGCAGGTCACGCCGGTCTTTGCCCACTCTGCAGCTGCATGCCGGGTCATGTTGATGACGCCGCCCTTACATGCCGTATAGCCGACGATGGGCAGCTCGGGCAGACCGCCTTTGCCGAGTATGGACGCAATATTTATCACGCGGCCATAGCCCTGCTTAAGCATGGGTTGGCAGAAGAAATGCATGCAGTAGAAAACGCCGTCGAAGTCGAGCGCACGGTTGGCTGCCCAATCCTCGGGAGAGAGCTGATCGATGGGGCCTGCAATGCCGCCGCCGGCATTGTTGACCAGAATGTCTACCTTGCCCCATTTGGCAATGACTGCGTCGCGTGCGGCCTCGACCTGAGAGGGGACTGTGACGTCGCAGGTCACGGGATAGGCTTCGCCGCCGATGTCCTCAATCATCTTTGCGGTGATATTGAGCTTTTCGATGCGTCTGCCGAGCAGAGCTACCTTTGCGCCCTGCTTTGCAAGCGCAAGCGCGTACTGCTGACCAAGGCCGGTGCCTGCGCCGGTTACGACGGCAACGTCGCCGTGAAGATCAAATAACATTTTCATACCTCCTGTATAAATAAAATTTTAAATATGTCAGCCGGTTCGCGACCGGTCTGTTCCGTTTTCCTGTGTCAATATATTAGCACGTACTTTGACAAAAAACTATCAACTTTTTGCTGAAACGACGCAGGGTGCTTTCACCGTTTTTGCGATTTCGACAAAAAAATCTATATGTATCAACGATTTTCGGCATCACACACAAAATGGACAATTTGTGAATTTTGTAACGCCCTTTTTCAAAGTTAGTCGAGAGCAATGACGGTTCAAGCGTTTGACAAATTTGGTGAAGTTGTTTATATTATTATTTGTAGAAGTATACATCGGCCTTACAAAATCAAAAGGAGGGAAGCCATATTGAAAAGATTGCAGCTTGAGCGTATTCACACCGTCCTGCTGGACGCCGTGATCGCCAAAGCGGACGTGCAGACTATCTTCGACCGGCTATACGAAGTAACAAATCTGCCCGCGATTTGCTTTGACCCGACCTTTTCCCTCGTTGCCTATTCGTTCAGGCGTCCGTTTTATTTCGTTCATTGGGAAATGATCGCCGCCAACGGCCGTTCGCCAGACGGAATTATCAAGGAATATGACTATCTGACCGACCAGGAGAAAATGGTCCGCTGCGGCAGCGCGTCCATTTTTGATGACCGTGCGTCCGCCGGATATCCGCAGGCATGCGGCCCCGTATTTGTCAACGGACAACTGTGCTGCTACTGCGGCATCATGGTCGAGGATGCCGAACAAAGCGACGTTATTGCCGCGTCGGATATGCTTGCGCAGGCCATTGCCGCCACGATGCGCCGGGAAATGCGCAGCCGCTTTGACCCGTCGTTCCTTGCCATGGACGAGATAGGCCCGTGCGCGTGTGCCGCAATAGAGAAGGACGGCGGTGCGTATCTTTTTTCCGTACTCACATGTCGGGAACACAGCACGTCCGTTCTGCAATTTATCCGGCAGTCGATAGAATCCCGAAACAGTCACTGTATCACGCATATCCATAACGACGGCCGCCTGTATATGCTTTTCAGCTGTCTTGGACGGCGTGAGGAGCTTGAAACGGTCACGGCGCTGATCTCGCGGCTGTGTGCTGAGCATATGGCGTTTGCCGGCGTTTCAGATTATTTTTATGATATAAAGTCGCTGCCGCTGCACCGGCGGCAGGCAGAGGTCACGCTGAGTGTCGCGCAGGCACTTGAGCGAGAACCAAAGGCGTATCACTTTCTGGAGCTGTATTGCAGCGTGATATGGCAGGCAGCGATAGAACGGCTCGGCTGTGAGGTATGTACATATCCTGCCGTCACAATGCTTGACGGGCAGGATGCCTTATACAATACGGACTATCTCAAAACGCTGGACGCGTGGCTCGGCAACTTCAACCGCAAATCCGTTGCGGCAACGATACTCGGCACGCATAAGACAACGGTTACGAACCGCCTGATAAAAATAAGCGAGCTGTCGGGCGTGGACGTATTCGGACGTCCGTATGAGTTTCAAACAGGAATCGAGTTGTATCGCTTCATGCGGCAGAGCGGGGGCAGGGAGGAGCAGAAATGAGCTTGGAAACAAAAAAACAGGCGTTTCGGCCCGATTTGCTGAAGCACCTGTCCTCTGCGGACAGCTTTACGCGGCTGCTTGACGGCGTTGCGGAGGAGAACAGACTCGATATTGCGCTTATCGGAGCCGACCTTGCCCAGATATACAGGACGCCGGAGCAGGACCTCGTTGAACTGCCGCCGGTAGATATGCTGCTGTCGGCTGTCATGCAAAACCGTGCGGTGATAACGGTGCTTCCGAGCGGCGCACCTGCGGCAATATTTCCGATAAGCTCCGATACCTTCAATGTTGCCGTCGTTGTATCGTACCCGGCAGAGTATGATGTCGACGATGTGCTGCGTTTCGGCTATGAGCTTGTGCGGCTTCAGGCGTATTTCCGGGATAACGACGGCGGCGAACAGGCGGTCAGCCTGAATAATGCCATCATTGCGCAGCATTTGTTCGTGGAGGACAGAAAGTCGGTATTTGCGCTGCTGGCGGACGAATTTAGAATAAGCCCGTTTTCGGGAGAGCCGTTATTCCGAGCTGACTATGTCGTCGCTTCGATATGTACGCAAAAGGGCGGGGTTACGGCAGAGATGCAGCAGGCGCTGAGCCGCTATGTGCCGGACACATTCAGCATGGAGAAAAACGGCAGCCTGTGCGCGTTTATGCACGGTCTAAAGCCGGGCGGATTGAATAGTAACCAGGTGCTTGTTGAAGCGCTGAAAAACTATTGCGGAGCGTATGAACTGCGCTGTGTGCTGTCATCGCCGTTTTCCGAGCTTAATATGCGCTTTAAGTATATGGAGCAGGCGGAGCTGCTTTCGGCGTCTTTTGCCGAGGAGGGACGTTTAGGGCTGATCTGCGCGGACGATGAGTTCACACGGACGGTGCTGTCCGGAGCGATCGACAAGCTCGGCGCGGAGCTGCTGTGCCTTACAGATATTCAGCGCATTGCCGATTATGACCGCGAGAATGGGACGAATTATCTCGACACGTTGGAGAAATATCTTTCTTGTGCCAACCGCTTTACCGAGGCATCAAAGGAACTGTACATCGACCGCGGCACACTGAAATACAGGCTGAACAAGATACGCTCACTGATATTCTGCGACCCGGAGGAGCCGGGAATCGCACAGCGGCTCAGATATGCAGTGTATATTTAC
>CAKTNU010000204.1 GCA_934589325.1 uncultured Oscillospiraceae bacterium
ATCCTGAACCATGGATATCTGATATTACTAACGCTTTCATTTTTTTATTTTCCTCCTTATATATTTTTATACTACTATACCATATTTAAAATATTATCTGCAACTTAAACATAAAATTCTTTAACAACTTTCTATCTAATCATTATTTATGCTATTTTTCTGTATTATTTTTTACGGCTCAGCCCGCTTATTCCTCTACTTCAAAGTCGCCCTCAATGACATCCGGGTACTGGTTCTTGACTATCTTCACCGTGCAGAGAGAGACGCAGATGTTCAGCAGTCCCTCAACGAGCAGACCTATACCGGCCAGCAGCATGATCACCGCCGCGCTTTCGCCCGGGCGCAGGACAAGCACTATGCCCATTGCAACCGTCAGCACAGCCATCACCATGACTATCCACCATTTGCTGATGCCGAAGCGTTTGGCATCAATGGATATCTGTATCTTGAACAGGCCGTCGGACAGGACGCATATGCCCAGCACGATGCAGAAAAAGCTCATCGCGCCGTCCGGCTGGAGCAGAACGAGCACGCCAAGGGCTATAAGCAGTATGCCGAAGGCAAGGTCATACTGGAAGGCCAGACGGAACAGATCCTTCGAGAAGTATGCGGCGAGCTTAACAACGCCGAAAACTATCATCGCTATGCCGAGAACCGTCCCCACAACGGTCACACTAAGCTGCGGCATGGCCATCATGACTATGCCAAACACGCACAGCAGCGCTGAAATAACGATATAAGAAATTTTCGCGGCCTTCATAGGCTTAACGGAACGCATAATATACCTCGATTCCGCAGTTGAATGACACAGCAACTGCATTTTATGGGCATATATTATCATTCCCCTTTCTCCGCCGCCATAGGCACGGGTTTTTTAGTGTGATAAAGTCGGGCATAAATAAAAATCTGTCTGAAAATCAATCCTTCAAAATGCTGCGCCCAAAGTCTGGACTTGAAATCATGTCGAGAAAATGTTATCTTAATAGCAATAAGAAGAAAGTACAACTGGAGGAAAAAATATGGCGTCCTTTACCCGCAAGGCGATAGAAGAGGCCTTTCTCAAGCTGCTTGCCGCACGTCCGCTCAACCAGATAACCGTCAAGGATATCGTAGAGGAATGTGGTGTCAACCGCAACACCTTCTATTATCATTTTCAGGACATACCGACGCTTATAAAAGATATTTTCACCGAGCGCGCAGAGGCGCTGCTCAAGCAGCACCCCGATTATGACTCTCTTGAGGACGCCTTGGACGAGGCCGTTCAGATGGTCATAAAAAACAAGCGCATCGTGTATCACCTCTACCGTTCGGCAGACCGGGCGCTGGTCGAGATGTATCTGATGCGCATATGCGAACAGGTCATTCTCTCATATATCCATGATAATCTCGGTGACCTGCCCGTCAGTCCCGAGGACAAGAACACCATCGTGCGCTACTACAAGTGCCAGTGCTTCGGCATGATAATCGACTGGCTCAACAGTGATATGCGCTTCGACATCTCCGCTGAGGCTCGCCGTATGTATGAGCTGCGCAAGGGCATGCCTGAGGAGATCGTGCGCCGCGCCAGCGAGCAGAGGCCCAAAACATGAACAAGCAAGGCGAAAGCAGCGGAATGAGGCTTCTCAAGGGCGGGAAGCGCGGATTTTTCCGTATCCTGTTCAGCCGCGTCGGGCTTATCGTTCTGCTTCTGCTGCTTCAGATCGCGCTCATCCTCGCGGTGATGCTGTGGCTTTATAAGCTGCTGCCGCATTTCCTCGTCGTGCAGGGGCTGTTCGTGATAGTTATGGTCGTCATACTCATAAACAGCCGGGCTGACGCTTCATCTAAGATAACCTGGCTCGTACTTATCATGTCCGCTCCCCTGTTCGGCACGCTGCTGTACATTTATGTGCGCATGGACATCGGGCATCGACTGCTGCGCGATAAGCTGCGCGGCATCATCGGCGAGACCAAGACCATGCTCACACAGGAGCCGGAGGTAATGGAGCGGCTGCAGGCCGCACACCCTGAGGCCGCCGCACTCGACGTATATCTCAATCAGAGCGGCTGCTTCCCCGTGTATGAAAACTGTGAAGTCAAATACTTCCCATTGGGTGAGGACAAGTTCAAGGAGCTCATCCCCCGGCTCGAAGAAGCCAAGGATTTCATCTTCCTCGAGTATTTCATCATTGAGGAAGGCTACATGTGGGGCCGTATCCTCGAAATTCTCTGCCGCAAGGCTGCGGAGGGCGTAGACGTGCGGCTGATGTACGACGGGACGAATGAATTTTCAACTCTCCCCGGCAGCTATCCTCGTCTGCTTGCAGAATACGGCATAAAATGCCGTCCCTTTGCACCGATGACGCCATTTGTCTCGACCCATTATAATTTCCGCGATCACAGGAAAATTCTCGTCATTGACGGCAAGGTCGCCTTCACCGGCGGCATAAATCTATCCGACCGGTACATCAACATCGGCTCACCGTACGGGCACTGGAAGGACACCGGAATAATGCTCAGAGGCCGTGCCGTTGACAGCTTTACTCTGCTGTTTCTTCAGATGTGGAACATGGGCACCGGTGAATGTGAGTATCAGAAATATCTCAACGCACCGGATGCTGAGCCGCAGTCCCCGTCCCCCGGCTGGGTCATCCCATACGGTGACAGTCCGCTTGACAATTTCCGCGTCGGCGAGATGGTATATATCGATATTCTGAACCGCGCCGAGCGCTATGTGCACATTATGACGCCGTACCTCATACTTGACGGCGAGCTTGAGACGGCGCTCCGCTTTGCAGCGCAGCGGGGCGTGGATGTGGAGCTCATCCTCCCCGGCATCCCGGACAAGCCCGTCCCATATGCGCTTGCAAAAACGCATTATGCCTCTCTGCTCGAGGCCGGCGTAAAGATATATGAATACACCCCCGGATTTGTCCACGCCAAAGTATTTGTAAGCGACGACTGCAAGGCCGTCGTCGGCTCGATAAACCTCGATTACCGCAGCCTTTACCACCATTTTGAGTGCGCAGTCTATATGTGTGACACTCCATGCATCGCCGACATTGAGGCCGATTTTATTTCCACCCGTGCTCAGTGCCGTAAAATAACCGCCGAGTCCATGAAGGATATAAAATGGACGACCAAATTTGTCGGCTGCATAACAAAAGCCATATCTACAATGCTCTGAATAAAACATACGCCGCACGAAAGGCGAGTGTTGTTAGGGAACCAACAGAACTACTAAATTTCTTAACAACAGACGGCTAAGGGACACGGGTTTTTCAGCACAATGCACGAAAGGCACATCATTTTATGGTGATGTGCCTTTTTCGTACCCATTTTTTCTCCCTGCCGCCTGCGGAAAGGTGGTGGAACCCCATGCCAGAACCCGCCATGCTGGACTACTTCTACGGCGATGAAGCGGAACAGTACAC
>CAKTNU010000205.1 GCA_934589325.1 uncultured Oscillospiraceae bacterium
GGCCAAGCTCGTCCAGCCGGGAGCCGAGAAACAGCCATTCACACTGGTCGATGCTGTAGAGTGCAAGCCTGCCGTCGGCAAAGCGCTGATCTTTCAGCGACCATGCGCCGTCAAGCGTTTGCTCGCAGAGTATTTTGTCGGCTGCCGCGTCGATGAGCTGCACCGTTGTGGTACCGGCGTCGTAATCAGTGCTGCACACGGCAAGAGCCGAACCATCCGGTGAGTACAGGCCGGAGATGGAGCCTGGCTGAGAGCACTGTAGCTCGTGCACCGGTTCATCTAGCATATCAGAGGCAGGCGTGCCGCCGCCGCGCCCGCAGGCGGCCAGCATTGCCAGCATGCAAAGCGATAAGATGACAGTGAAGATTTTTGCCCGTTTCATACGCCCATCTCCTGCTTTTTAAACCATTCAAGCACTTCACCGAGATTTTCCCGCCTCACGCGGTCGCCGCCGTGCAGCATCATGTCGAGCATGTCATCCTCCGCAGGTGTACGGTCAGATTTTTCTGACAGTCCTTTGACGACGGCCTTGGACAGAAGCTCCATTGCCGGGCGGTATATACCGGTCAGCTTATTTACGTCGAATCCGCCCTGAAGCGTGAAGAGCGGGATCCCTGTAGGGACGGGCGTCTTTTTTCGCACTTCGGCTGTCTGCGTTCCCGTCTGCCATACCCCGACGCCGCACACGGCGCGAATGTCATAGCGTTTGGCGGCGTCACCGAAGCCCCTGATGCTGCCAGCCATTATCCAGCCGAGATATATTATCCTCGCGCCGCGGGGGACGATCCGCTTACCGTCGGCGAGCGAGTACGCCGGTAAGCTCGTCGCTTCAGACAGCAGCTTGGCGTAGCGCTCCGTGCTGCCGGTGTTGGTCGTGTATAGTATTGCATCCATGATAGTAGGTCCCCTTCTCCGTTCCGAACATGCCGTGCGGCATCGTGTTATGCACCGCAAGGTAAAAAAAGTGACCGCTCGGTAACTGAACAATATTATAGTTACCGGACGGCCGTGCGTCAAGTGCATGCGGAACGTATTCAGAATTTTTAAGAAAGTCAAAAATCTGTGCTGCGGCGGAGCATCTGCCGTGGAAAGTTTACTTCGGATGAAGAGCTGTTATAAAATGAAACGTTCGTAAATCCGTTCGTAAAATCGACAATAAGGATATGTTACTTTGACTGTTCGGTATGCCGAATAGTATGCTTTTTTACATATTGCGGAAGAAATGTACGCTATCAGGCAAAAAATGACATCACTCCTATGCAAACTTCTACACCCAAAACAAAAAGAAAAAGTGCTGAAACCTAATGATTTCAGCACTTTTGAAGCTGGTGCGCGAGGCGGGACTTGAACCCGCACGCCCGGAGTGAGCACTAGAACCTGAATCTAGCGAGTCTGCCAATTCCACCACTCGCGCATCTCTGGAACGCTTGACTATAATAGCATCTGAGCAGACCTTTGTCAAGAGCAAAATCTTATTTTTTCCGACCGGCACGGCACAAATCGCTATTGCGTGGGAGAAGACCGGAAGCATGCGCCTGCAGGGTCTGCGAAGCGAACACTGTCTTGCAAAAAAGCGGTGTGAATGTTACAATGTGTATGTGATCGATTTAGGCTGGCTTCGGCCGATTCCATTCTCCGCACGGCGACGAGGTCTTGCGGATAACACGCTGCCGGATGGCAGCTTTTTAAGAGAAAACGGTTAGAGGCAACTAACCAAAGGCTCAGTAAAAATGATTGGGGTTGAAAAGATGAAAGAGAACTACATTGCGGCTGATTTCCGTAAAACCGTCGCGGAGCGATTCCCGGCGCAGGCGGCGCGGCTGAATGCAGCGTTTGATGCGCGTATGCAGGCTCTGCGGGCAGAGAATGTCGGGGCGAGCAGGGAAAAGAAAGGGCATCTTGAAAGACAGATCATGCCGGGCATTGCAGCATATGAGGTGCTGCAGACAGTGATGCCGAAGGACGAAGCGCTGCAGACCGTCCACGGCTATGTGGAGCAGCTTGCGGAAAAGACGCACAAGTATCTTTCAGCTGCTCTGCGTATTCCGGGGCTGTACCGGCTGGTTCCCGGTATCTTTGTCAAATCAACGCGGACGGCCTTCGGACCGGCGGCGGGCTTTGCCGCGGCGGAGCTGAAGACGGACAAAAATACGTGGCGCATCGATATGACCAAGTGTCCCTATCACGACACCTGTGTACAGTACGGCTGCCCGGAGCTGTGCCGGTGCTTCTGTGACAGCGATGATATCAGCTACGTCGGATTGCATCCGAAGCTCATCTGGCACCGCACAAAAACCTTGGGGCGCGGCGGTGACTGCTGCGACTTCTGTATGATGATAAGGGACTGAATTTAAGTCGGAAAGGAATAATCGAATGGAAAGCAGCATCTCAAAGGTTCAAAAACAGATCAGGGTCGGTACCCACGGCGAGGATTATGGCAGCTGGATGTCAAACCCTGTGTTTTATGTATTCGGCGGGATAGCACTTGCAGCACTGGTGCTGGCCGTACTGTCGTTCACGGTGTTCAAGCTCGCGGTCCTTGGCATCGTGTTTGCGGCGGCGGCCGTTATCCTCTTGGCGCTCTTGGGTTGGATGGCATGGATCCGCCGTCAGTATGCCTTCGGCAAGGGCGGCATGATGGAGCGGGTACACCAGATCATCCTCAGCAGCCTTGATTTTGACGGGCATGGCAGCCTGCTGGAGGTCGGATGCGGCTCCGGCGCGCTGACCGTCCGTGCGGCGCTTACATGGCCGGAGGCCAAGATAACCGGTCTTGATTACTGGGGTGCCATGTATAACTACAGCAAGGCACTGTGCGAGAAGAACGCGGCGTCTGAGGGCGTTGGCGATCAGTGCACCTTTGTCCACGGTGACGCCAATAAGCTGGATTTCCCGGATGAGAGCTTTGACGCTGTTGTCAGCAACTATGTATATCACAACATCATGGGTGCAGACAAGCACGCCCTGCTGCTGGAAAGTCTGCGCGTACTGAAAAAGGGCGGCGTATTCGTCCTGCACGACTGCATGAAGCCCCAGATGTACGGCGACATGAACGCTTTCGTGGAGAAGCTGAAGGGCATGGGCTTTGCCGATGTGCGGTATGTGAAGACTTCCGAGACAATTTTCGGCTCGGAGCGCCGCGCCGCCATGATGATGCTGGGCAGCTCGGCCATGATTGTCGGCAGAAAATAAGATACGGCTGGGCGAGGGCAAAACATTGCCGTATGTAATTTCGAGCCGATCATACATCCTAGTGGATAATCTTGTAAAAAATATATGAAAAGCTCTGCGATATATATGGATCGCAGAGCTTTTTGACCAGGAGACATAATTT
>CAKTNU010000206.1 GCA_934589325.1 uncultured Oscillospiraceae bacterium
GACGTGCGGACAGGCGCGTGTATATCGCAAGCTCAACGCCGACGTTGAGCGGACGGCACTTTTCCAGCACGCTGAGCATATGCGGGTACTGATCCTGATCGGAACCGTAGCTTGAGTAATAATAGCCTTTCATATTTCCCTCCTATTAGGATAAGGGGCTGTGCATACAGCCCCTTTTTAGATACAAGTGGGTGTGACTCAGCCCTCGTTCATGAGCTGGTTCGCGGTCTCGGCAAGGGCGGGCAGAACATCAGCCGCTTTGCTCTGGCCGGTGTATATGGCATCGCGTGCGTTGCAGAAGTCATCCTGCAGCTGAAGCGCAGACGAGCCGGGGAAGGCAACAGGGGTGTTCAGCGCATTGATGACATCGAGGCCGGCGTTAAGGTAGGGGTGCTCGGCGACGTATGCCTTGAAGGAGTCGGATTCGCGGACGTCGGCTCTGCCGGGCAGGTAACCGGTGGCCTCAGACCATGCTTCGATGTATTTTTCGCTGCCGAGGAGCTGGAGGAACTGCCATGCGCCCTCGCGTACCTCGGGATCGGTAGCGGTTATGCAGAACATGGAGCCGCCGACAGGAGCGGTGACGTCGTTGCCGTTGCAGGAGACGACGGGATTTGCTACCCAATCAAAGCTGCAGGAACTGGTGAAGCCGGTGGACCAGCCTATAGTTGCGATCATAATGCCGAGCTTGCCGCTGGAGAAGGCCTCCTTTATGGCATCGGCGCCGGAGAGGAACACGCCGGTCCCATCGGCGTAAAGGTCGGCAACGCTCTGCATGGCATTGACCGCAATGTCATCGCCGAAGTGGGCAACATAGCTGCCGTCGGACTCACGGGAGTAAATACTGCCGCCGAAGCTCTCTATAAGCCACTCCTCAAGCCAGAAGTCGGGGGGAGCCGCAAAGCTGAAGCCCTCGGCATCGGTCTTTTCAACTATTGCCTTTGCCCATTCGACGACTTCATCCCATGTGCTGGGAAGATTGTTGACGTCAAGACCGGCAGCGGCGCAGACCTCGGTGTTGTAGTAGAATATCGGGCAGCTGTTGGCGACGGGGATACCCACTATCTGGCTGCCGTCGGGACTCTTGCAGAGGTCTACGAGGTTGGAGTCAAATGCGCTCAAAAATTCGTCTGCACCGTCAAGCGAGGCAATGTCGGTGGTGGGGAAGTTCTCGCAGAGGAAATTTGCCCAGGTGTAGGATATCTGGCTGATACCCGGGGTGGTGCCGGTCGCAGCGTCGGCGACCATCTGCTGGATGAGTCCCTTATATTCGCCGCTGTTGTAGACGGGGACTATCTCATATTTGTCCTGACTGGCATTAAACTCGGCTGCGGCGTCCTCGAGTACGTTGGCGCCCATATCGGCGGAAGCTCTGTGCCAGACCTCAATGGTGATTTTGCCGGAGGCATCCTTCTTCGTGCCGCCATCCGTGCTGCCGCCCTGACCGCAGGCACATAGGCACAGAGCCAGTGCCGCAGTGAGCAGCACAGCGATTATGGTTCTCAGTTTTTTCATTTTGTACATCCTTTCTTTTTTTTGTTTTAAATTTTTATGAAAATTTAAACTGCGTTTTTATGCTACCGGGCTATCGTAAAATCCAAAAGTCCATAGGTGTAAAATCTAAGCCAAATAAATATTAGGAATTGGGACTTCCATTTCTGCGCAATGCGGTGTAGAATAAATAAAAATTTACTAAATCTTTAGCGGGTGATGAACGAATGACAAAGCGCAGCGGTATAACGGCAAAGGAGGTCGCAGCTCTTGCCGGAGTTTCTCAATCGACCGTCTCGATGATACTTAATAATTATGAAAACGTCAGCTTTACCGAGGAGACCCGGCAGAAAGTACTTGCGGCATGCAATACGCTCGGATACAAGGGCGGGACCGGGAGCGGCACACAGAACGAAAAAATCATTCTTGTCGTCCTGCCGTCCTGCGATAACCTGAGTTATGCAAAACAGCTGTCCTCGGTCCAGAGTAAGGCACGCGAGTATGGCTATACCTGCCTGACGCTCAATACGTTCCGAAACCCGAAGCTTGAAAACAGCGTGCTGCAGTGCATTAAGTCGATGCCGTTGGCGGGCTCGATATTTCTCTATCAGCCAGAAAATATCAGTCTGCTTGAGCGCGCCGGAGCACTGAAGCCCGCCGTCGTAGTGTGCGACCGCAATCTGAACGTCAAGCTCGACACTATTGAGGTCAACAGCTACGGGATAGGAAGCGTTATTGCGGAGCACATGATCCAGCTTGGCCACAAGAACGTTGCATATATAGCAACGAGTGTTACACCCAAATATGTCACGAGGCTGAGAAGGCTGGAGGGCATAAAAAATGCATATATAGACCACGGCTACAGTGAGGATGCTGTAAAAGTGATAACTCTTGAATCGGAGGGCATATCGCCGAGAGGAATAATTGACGATTATACGGCGGGACTGCACCTGACAAACAGAACGCTTGACAAATATGCGAACACGATAACGGGCATAATCGGGTATAATGACATGATATGCTTTGGGATCATGGACGCTTTGAAAAAGCGGGGATTTCAGGTGCCGCAGGATTATTCCCTCATGGGCTGCGACAACATTGACCTTGCTGAAATGGCCTCCGTCTCTCTTACGACGGTTGAGCATTATCCGCATCTGCGTGCCCGCGACGCAACGGAGCTGCTGCTGAAAAAAATATCAGACAATCGTGACAATACTACCGATGTTTACACCACAGGCATAACCCGCGTTGAATATGAGCCGAAAATGATAGTGCGCTCAAGTACGAGATCGGTAAAGCGAAGCCACTGACAGCTTGATCAAATTATAGCCTTGATCCGGCAATTCGTCAAATTGTCTAAAAGGCACACTTCAATAGAAATAACTCAAAAAGCTGAAAACCGGCATTAAATCATTATTGAAGAATTTAATAATACAAAACACTGGAAGAGGAACCGATCGGATAATTGCCGCAAATATTCTGATAAACCATAAAATTCTTGCGTTTATAAGCACGTATTATTTTAAATAATACGTGCTTATAGTAAAACTTACGCCAATTAAACATTTAATAAAAATTTTAATAAATTTGCAAATTGAAATACGGCCAGGATTTGATGCGGTATCACTGCTGTGAGCTCAATTTGTGGATTATGACCAATTTTGGGCCGACGCGTATATATAATACGCCGAAGACACACTTGGAGAATAAAAAAACCGCCTGAACGGATTTCCGTTCAGGCGGTTTGGTTCGCTGAAAATCAGTCGGTCACGTAGGGCAGGAGGGCGATCTGACGCGCTCTCTTTATGGCCTCAGTGAGTTCACGCTGATGCATG
>CAKTNU010000207.1 GCA_934589325.1 uncultured Oscillospiraceae bacterium
GCCTTGAACAGATGCCGGATATATGCCCGCGAATAGCGGCGGCACACCGGGCAGCCACATTCGGGGTCTATAGGCAGCGCGTCCGCCTGATACTTCTCGTTCTTGATGTTGATTATCCCGCCCCATGTGAACAGGTGCCCGTGACGTCCGTTGCGGGCAGGCATGACGCAGTCAAAGAAGTCTACGCCGCGGGCCACGCTCTCGATAATATTCGACGGCGTACCGACGCCCATCAGGTAGCGCGGCTTATCCTTGGGCATATGCTCCTCTACGGCCTCTATGGTGTCATACATCTCCTGGTGCGTCTCGCCGACGGCAAGCCCGCCTATTGCGTAGCCGGGCAGATCAAGCTCCGCTATCTGCTGCATATGCTTTATGCGCACATCGTGGAATACCGCACCCTGATTGATGCCGAAAAGCATCTGGCCGGGATTCACGGCGTCCTCGCGGCTGTTGTACTCGGCAAGCGCGGTCTTGCAGCGCTTGAGCCAGCGATACGTCCGGTCGCATGAGCGCTCGACATAGTCCCGCGGAGAGGGTATCTTTATGCACTCGTCAAAGGCCATGGCAATGTCCGAGCCGAGATTCGACTGTATCCGCATGCTCTCCTCCGGCCCCATGAATATGTGCCGTCCGTCGACATGGGAATTGAAGTTTACGCCCTCCTCGGTTATCTTGCGGAGCTTGGCAAGCGAGAAGATCTGGAAGCCGCCGCTGTCTGTGAGTATCGGCCCGTCCCAGGTCATGAACTTATGCAGGCCTCCCATGCGCTTCACGAGCTCATCCCCGGGCCTTACATGCAGGTGATATGTGTTTGACAGCTCGACCTGACAGTTGATCTCCTTCAGATCCCGTGCCGACAGAGCCCCTTTTATTGCGCCCTGTGTGCCGACGTTCATGAACACCGGCGTCTGAACCGTGCCATGCGGCGTCTCGAATTGCCCTCTACGGGCATGTCCCTCTTGCTTAAGCAGTTTGTACACTGTTATTCTCCCTTTTAATCAATCTATGAACATTGCATCGCCAAAGGAGAAGAAACGGTATTTCTCCTCAACGGCGGTTTTATACGCTTCCAGCACATGCTCACGCCCGGCAAGAGCCGAGACGAGCATTATGAGTGTGCTCTCCGGCAGGTGGAAATTAGTCACGAGCGCATCAAGGCACTTAAATTTATAGCCGGGATAGATGAAAATATCCGTCCAGCCGGAGGCTGCGGGAAGAGAGCCGTCCTCGTTCGCAAAGCTCTCGACCGTGCGGCACGAGGTCGTACCGATGCAGACGACGCGTCCGCCGCTGCGCTTCGTTTCGGTGACTGTTTTCGCCGTCTCCTCCGGGATGATGCAGAACTCCGAGTGCATTTCGTGGTTCTCTATTTCGTCTTCCTTGACGGGGCGGAAGGTGCCGAGGCCGACGTGCAGCGTGACATAGCATATCCTGACCCCTCGGGCCTCGATGTCGGCAAGCAGCTCCGGCGTAAAATGCAGGCCGGCAGTCGGCGCTGCGGCGCTGCCCAGCTCCTTGGAGTAGACCGTCTGGTAGCGCTCCGAATCCTCAAGCTCCGCCTTTATGTAGGGCGGCAGCGGCATCTTGCCCAGCCGCTCCAGCACTTCTAGAAATATCCCCTCGTAGCTGAATTTGACGATGCGGTTCCCGCCCTCGGCAACGCTCTCCACAACGGCGGTGAGCTCTCCGCTGCCGAAGGTCAGCTCCGTTCCGGGCTTAGTCTTTCTGCCCGGGCGACTCAGGCACTCCCAGCGTCCGTCACCAAGATCGCGCAGCAGCACCAGCTCCACACTGCCGCCGGTGAGCCTGCTGCCGATAAGTCTTGCAGGCAGCACGCGGGAATTATTAAGCACGAGGCAGTCCCCTTCATGCAGCAGCTCCGGGAGCTGGTAGAAATGCAGGTGCTCCATCGCGCCGGTATTCTTGTCCAGATGCAGGAGGCGCGAATGGTCGCGCTGCTCCAGCGGTGTCTGCGCGATGAGCTCCTCGGGCAAATCAAAATAAAAATCGGATTTTTTCACGCTATATACGCTCCTGTAAAATAGAATCTTATGATATCCTCGCAATTATAGCCATAGACTGAAGCCATTGCGTTTGCTCCCCACTGGCTCATGCCGCAGTTATGCCCCCAGCCGCTGCCGTAAAACTCAAAGTCCCCGTCCGACTGCACTATGCTGAACCGGCAGTTATTCAGCCCGATGAACGCATAGCAGTCACGCCCTTCAAGGCGCAGCTCTCCGCCGTTCACGTCGATATATGTCATGGCGATCACGTTGCCGTTGACCGAATACTCCGGCCTCAGCTCCGCGACCTCGCCGATGCTCTGCCCCCAGCGCGCCAGCCGTGACGACAGCTCCGCCCCGCTCCTGTATGCGTACCAGCTGCGCATGGAATAGTCCACCGCCTGCTCGAACGGGTCCGTCACACCGCGCAGATACGGCAGGTCGAGCGCAAAGACGTTCGCGCCGCTCTCCGTCGCTCCGCCGTCGGATGCGAAATAATATATATCACATATCTCGCCCTTATAGCGGACATACTGCCCGGCGGTCGAGTCTACGGCCGCATCGGTCGTTTCGTCTGCATCCTGCGTGCCGCGATAGACCTGACTTTCCGTATCCGCCGTCAGGTCAAAGCCATACTCAATATACGCATCCCGGTTATATATCGCGTAGGTCCGCGCACATATTGCCTGCGCTCTCAGCGCCTCATACGGCCAGTACGAGCTCATCTCATATGGGATGACCCCTTTGACGTAGTCCTCAACTCCGACAAAATTTATGACATTTGATAGCCGCTCCCCCATCGCCGTGCAGCCGAAGCCGCCGCGATAGTACCTGCCCTGAAACAGCGTGCGTGCGTCGTCGCCGACGGCGCGCACGGCAAGCACGTCCTCACTGCCGTCCGCCAGGAGCAGGCATTTTCCGCTGCTGGGGGCTATGACGCAGTAGCTGCCCTCGCCGCTCATGTACGCGGTACCGGGCAGATTATATAGGCTTCGAGTGCTGTCCGCGGCATTTTCGGAGTAAAAGCTGCCGTATATGACGCGCCATTCCCCGTCTATACAGGCTACGGCACCGCCAAAGCTCGCCGCGGCATTTTTTGCGGCCTTCAGGTCCGAGTATCTGTTGTCTATGAGTATATGCCAGCAGGCGCCGTATTGGTCTGCCCGGACGATCGCGACGCTGTTGGCCCCGGTATAGCCAACGGCGGAAAATTCGCGCTCCGAAGTATAAAAGCCAAGCTCAAAACCGCCCCCGCGGACGTTTGTAAGCTCCGCAAGCTCAACGGCGCTGCTGTTGTATGC